>JAODNL010000216.1 GCA_025465405.1 Pseudonocardiales bacterium
GATCTGCCGCGACTTGTGGGCGCGGCCGAGATCCAGCAGTTCGGTGCTTGGGTACAGAACAGCCGTGGCCCCGACAGGAGGGCACGGAGGCCGAGGATCGGGAATCCGCTCGCTCACGCCGCTGTCGCGACCACGCTATGCCGCCACTAGCGACGTTTCCAGCTACGGCGCGATTGTGCTGCCCAAGCTTCGCGACGGTGGCGAGAATGGGCAGACCTTGTGCCTGGAAGGTCCTACGGCGACGATGCCCGAGCAAGGTTGGGGCCGAAACGCTCGGCTGACTCGGACCGTCGAGACAACCAGCCACTTCGAAGCCATGACTTGCTACTACGACCCCATCGGGCTGGGGCACCTACACGACCGACGAGAGCTGGGATAAGCAGACCTACGCTGGGTAGTGCAACCGGCAGTCAGTCGAGATCGAATTCGTTGCCCTCGATGTCCTGCATCACGATGCAGGACTCGTTGTCGTCATCGGCAGGCAGTAGTCGCACGCGTATAGCGCCGAGCGCGACCAGTCGTGCGCATTCGGCCTCGAGCGTGGCCAGGCGCTCTTCACCCACGAGCGCGGTGCCGACCCGCACGTCAAGATGCAGTCGATTCTTGACGATCTTGCCTTCGGGAACGCGCTGGAAGAACAGTCGCGGGCCCAGACCTGCGGGATCAACGCACGCGAACCATGAACCCCGATCCGCAGGCGGCAGCGCGCGATCGAAATCGTCCCAAGTAGCAAACCCCTCCGGTGGCGGCGGTAGGACGTACCCCAACACCTCGCACCAGAAACGAGCTACGCGCTCAGGTTGAGCGCAGTCGAAGGTGACTTGGAACTGCCTGACTGAGGCCATCGGACCACCATAAAGTTGCTGGGTACACGGCAACAGCCTGGACCAGCTGAGCGATAGCGACATCCGGAATTGCCGCTGACGGCGTGCATCGTCATATTGGGGACGGTGGGGTGTGCTGCTCGACCGGCCTCGTCCGTCGCTTCGCGGTGATCACCATTGCCGCCAGCCAGAGCACGAGGACAAGAGCGACCACTGTCCCGGCGATCGAGGGTCCATGAATCACGCGGCCCGCGATGCCAGATGAGCCGAAGTCATAGGTGCATCGCTTGCCGGGCGGCCACCATCGCCAGGACTCGACCCCGTACGCCGAGTCGTTGTCCGTGATCGACGGACAACCGAAGTCGCCGTTGGCTCGGTCCCAGAGAAAGATGGCAAGACACGCGAGCACGCAGACTCCCCACAGCATCGCGAAGTTGCGAAGGGGTTTCCGGGCGGACATCCGTCCATTCTGGGGTGTGCCGCACGACATCCGCACATGCCGCGATGTTCGTGATGTCGGAGACCGCTCAGGACTGCGCCGCATCGGCTCGCGGGCATGTAGTCGCCCAGTCATCGGTGTACCCGCGCGCATCCCTGGGCTTGATGACGCCCTGTGTGCCCACAGCCCACACCTGCTGGCTCGCCGCATACCCCGGCGGCGCGGTCACCCGTAACCAATCGAGATCATTGCCGCGATCGTCGCAAGCGTCGCAGGCCTCTGTGCCGTCCTTGTCCCGTCCGACATACGGCTGTATCGCGCATACAGCCTGGTCGACCGCGTTGCGGATGTCGGCATCGCGACTGCCCCACGCCCGGCTGGTGGACATCGACGCGCGGATGGAGCTGGCCGCGGCGCGACCGGTGATCGTCCCGGACACGATCGTGATCGACAGCGGGAAGGTGTTCGTCTCCGACACCTTCACCCGTGCTTGCGATCGGCTGGGCATTTCGGTGCATCGGGCCCGCCCACGGACCCCGACGGACAAGCCGATTGTCGAAGCGACTTTTGGCTCCATCAAGACGCTGTTCTGTCAGCACGTCGCCTCCTACACCGCCTCGAACACCACGCTGCGCGGCACCGACGCGGCCGGGGCGTGGACGCTGCCGGAACTACAGGATCTGCTCGATGAGTGGCTGCTCGCCGGCTGGCAGATGCGTCCACACGACGCGCTGCGTGATTCGCTGATGCCGCGGCGGGCGTTGTCGTCCAAGGAGAAGTACTCGGCGCTGCCGAGTTCGAAACCTCCGCTCTCCATGATCGATCTTCGCAGATAGCGGAACGAACCCGAGTGCCTTGTGTCTGAGGCTGCGGTGAGAGCGGGCGTATTCCCGCGCTCAACGTGATCAAAGTAACCGGAGGAAGACTCCGTTTGTTCTATACGGTGGCAGTTGGTCAAAGCCGACGCGGCCAAGGTGCAGTGGCGGCACGTACAGACTGCACACGCGTAGAGGAAAACGATGCACCCATTGATGTTCAAGGGTCCATTGGCTGGCCGGTACCCCGCTGTTGCCGCCATGGTCTTGCTGGCACTGATTCCCTTCCTGGCTCTCTCTGCGGCGCTTCAGCCGCTCACCCCGATCATCTCCGCGCAGCTGCATATGAGTGCACAGACGTTCAGCCTGAGTTCGGGGCTGGGCAACGCGGCGTATGCCTTGGGCACCGTGCTTGCGGTCCAGTTCGCCCAGCACCTGCCGCAGCGTCGGATGCTGCTCGCCTACGCCGTGGTGCTCGTGCTCGGCTCGGTTCTCACCGCGTCGGCACAGAACGCCGGCATGTACTTCACGGGCCACATCCTGCAGGGCATTGCCACGAGCATGCTGCTGATCGCAGCAGTGCCGCCGCTGGCGATCGGATTCCCGCAAGAGAGGCTCCGCACCACGGCCGTGATCATGAACATGTGCATCTTCGGCGCAGTCGCACTCGGCCCGTTCATCGGAGGTTTGCAGGCCGGGTCCGACTCCTGGCGTCCCCTGTTCTGGGTCGTCGCCGGAATCTCCGCCTTCGCCCTGCTCTTTGCCGTGCTGACCTTCGACGACGCTCCGCCGGTCAACCCTGACTCACCGCGTGACCTGCCCGCGATCGCACTGGCCGCAGTGGGATGTGTAGCGGCCTTCGTGGGAACCGCGGAGCTGACGAGTCACCGCTTCCTCAGTGTTGGCGTGCTCGCCCCGCTGATCGGTGGTCTGGTTGTTATCGTCGCCTTGATCGTCTACCAGTTCCGGGCTGCGGAGCCGCTGCTCCAGGTCCGGTCGATGCTCACTAGCTCGATCCCGATCGCGGGGATCGTGGTGGCCCTCTTTGCCGCGGCGGCGTCGGTCTCCGTCACCGTCCTCACGGCGGCCACGCTCTCGGAGCGCTACAGCGCCGAGCATGTCGGCCTGCTGTTCCTGCCCGAGCTGGCAGGGGCGGTGATCTCGGCGATCGCGTTCGGTGCAGTGATCACCCGGCGGGAGCTGCACTACTTGCCGCTGGCGGGCATGTTCTTCCTCGCTGTGGGAATCGTGCTCTTCCGTATCGAGATTCCCGCCAGCCAGCCACTGGCCCTGATCGGCTCGGCCGTCACCGGGCTCGGGCTCGGCGCGACCGTCGCCCCCGCGCTCTTCGTTGCCGGCTTCTCGTTGCCCGCCGCCAGCCTGCAGCGCGTCTTCGCCATCGTCGAACTCCTGCGGGCGGTAGCCGCGTTCATGATCGCGCCGATCTTCGCCCACTTCGCGGCGACTGCCTCGGGTGGTCTGAACGTTGGCACCGGCAACGCGCTGTGGGTTGGGCTGGGCCTCGCGATCGTCGGCGCCGGGCTGGGCGTCGCCGTGTACGCACTCTCCGGAGCTCGACCGCAAGCACCGGACATCGAGGGCTTCCTAGAGGGTCCGGACTCGGCCTGGCCATCACCGCCGCTATTCGCCAAACTCCGACCGACGGCAATCGTCGAGAGTCCGTCCGTCCTTGAGCCGGTGGGCTGACATGAGCGCGACTGTGGTTTTCGGATACGACGGTTCTGAGCTCGCGGCGTTCGCGATCAACTACGCGGCAACTCAGCTCGCGACGCCGCGCGATGCGCTGGTGGTCTGCGTCTGGCAGCCGGCCGATGTCGGGTTCACACCTGTCGGGGGCCAGCACTTCGACGCCGACCGGGCGACGGAAGTCCGCGACGCCGCCGAAGAGACTGCGGCCCACGGAGCGGAATTGGCTGCGAAGGCAGGCTTCTCCGCGCGTGGCCTGGCGGTCGAGGCATCCCCGATCTGGCAGGGGATCATCACCGCGGCTGAGGACGAAGGGGCGAGCCTGATTGTGCTGGGCGCGCACCGCCACGGCCCGGTCGGACGTCTACTCGGGCATGTGACCCCTGCCGTCCTGGCCCACTTCTCATCGAGCGTGCTGGTCGTGCACCAACTCAATTAGGCGCCCGTTGACCGGCGCAACCATCCTGTGCAGTGGCCGGCCCACTAACCTAACGGCGCTGGTTTAATCTCGCATGAGCTGGAAGGTGATGTTCTGCCTGCACCAGTTGCCGTCGGTCGATGCCGACGAATTCTCCCGGTACTGGCGCGAGGAACATGCGCCGCTGTTCAAGCAGTACGCGGACGCGCTCGCTGTCCGTCGCTACGTGTAGAACACGTACAGATGAATGCCACAGAGTTCCTGACGAGGTTTCGAGGTCGCCTTCCTCGAGAGCGCGGGCGAACAGGGGGTCGATGGTGGTGCCTGCGACAGAGCCGCGGGCAGTCTCGTGCGGCCCACGGCCGGATCCTGGTCGCAGCGGTGGGCGCCATCGTGCTCCCGCCCAGCCTGTCCGCCTGAGGCAGACACCCGCCAGACCGAGGGTCGCTGGCGATGGATCAGCCGGTGGCAGCGTGGGGCATCGCCAGCGACGGCATCTGTGTCGGCTCGACGCCGGGCCGGCGCGCGAGATCGAGCAGGTCGGCTATCCGCGGGTCGTGGGAGTCCGGCGACCACGCCAGCAGGAGCTCCGAGGGAGCAAGACCTGTGACCGGCACCGCGCGGACCGCGGAAACCAACCGTTCGACGACGCTATCACCGACCACCACGACGAGCTTGCCGAGCGCCACCCGCTCGACCAGCTCGTCCACGCCGATGCGAGGGCACGCCGGTCGGTAGCTGGGATCGTGGCGGAGCAACTCCTGCGTGAGCCGGCTGCGCGTGGCCCATCGGTGCGACTCGGGTAGCAGCGCGACGGGATTCTCGACCCCGACGTCGGCCGAGTCCAGCTGGCCAACATCCTCGCTCGCGCACAGCAGCGCGACATCGGCCTTGCCCTCCCGCACGGCGCCCGCCTGTCGACGGGTAAACACGACGTCGATGCTCCCCCGGCCGTGGCGGGCCTCGTAGCGACGATGCAGCTCGCGCAGCAGCCCGGACCCCGTGCCCGGGGCAGCCGCCACTCGCAAGACCCCGTGCGCTGCGCGCACCCGCT
>JAODNL010000251.1 GCA_025465405.1 Pseudonocardiales bacterium
GGGGCTCACCTAGACACGAAGCGAGTCTCGAGGAATGACTTAGCGCTTTTAGTCGTTCCTCCGCAATCTGACTTGAAAGTCATAGAGCATGTGTAACGATGTTTGCAGGAGATATGCCTGCGGTCACTGTGGATAACCTATTGGTGCTGCCGCGCATCGTACGACCCGATTCTCGGACGGCAGGTCGCCCTGTCACACGCGTTGCGCGCGCTGAGCGCCACCCGGAGGGTGCTGGTTCGAGGTTTGGCGGCCGTTCCCCGGGGCTATCTCGCTAGGTGAGTCGGATCCGTTCCTGCTGCTTGACCAGCTGGGACCGCTCGTGAACGAGCCCGGCGAAGCCGCTGGCGCGCCGTGGCATCCGCGTCGTGGCTTCGAGACGGTCAGCTATGTGATGGACGGTGAGGTATCCCATCACGACACCAACGGCGGCGGAGGGGTGATCAGTGAGGGGGACACCAGTGGATGACTGCAGGTTCGGGCATCCTGCACGATGAACTGCCGACAGAACGGGCTTATCGAGTCGATGGACCAGCCCACATGGTCCAGCTCTGGGTGAACCTGCCCAGCCGGCTGAAGTTCGCGGCACCGCGCTACCAGGCGATCACCGGCGAGGACCTGTTGCTGATGACCAGCGACGACGGCGGCGCGCTGCTACGTCTGATCGCCGGTGACGTGGCCGGACATCGCGGTCCTGGCGTTACACACACGCCGATCACCTTCATGCACGCGACGATCACGCCAGGCGCACAGATCTCCGTTCCGTGGAGCACAGACTTCACTGCGATGGCACACGTCTTGACCGGCCAAGGAACAGCAGGACCGCATCGCCGCCCAGTACGCGATCACAATCTGATCCAATTCGGCGCCGGCGACAACATCGTGCTTCGTGCAGCAGGCAAGATGTCCGGCCGATGGGGCGCATTGGACGTCCTGCTCCTCGGAGGTATGCCGATCCGAGAGCCGATCGTGCACTACGGCCCTTTCGTCATGAACACCCGCGGCGAAATAGCCCAGGCTATGGAGGACTACCAGGCTGGTCGTCTGGGCATCATTCCGGCTGATCAGATGGCCCCTCGCAGGTATTCATGAGGTTCTCCGCAACGCGTCCCGCAAAAAAAGGCACCTGTCCATATCGAGCCATTGCTGGAGCTCCCGTGATCTCGCGCTGGACTCGACGAGGAGCCTGCTCGCCGGACAGTCCCGCTGGATCGATGGCTTTGACACCCCTGTGGAGAAGACAGGTCTGTGGTCCGGTGTTCCTCGGGGACTCGCCGGGGATGCGGTGAACAGCCAGGCCCTCATCTTGCTTGCTCTGGATGTGACGTACTGTACGAGCTCGCCGAACTGACCCGTTGCGCTCTTAATCGCTGGTGTCGGCGAGGCTTAGTACGCCAAGGGACGTTGCGGCCAGGACGGAATCGAGGCGGGGTAGTCAACCGTGACGCGCAACGGGAAGTTCGGTGGCCGCTTCTCCAGGAACGACGCGACGCCTTCGGCTGCCTCTTCTCCCGGGCCGAGGGCGTAGATCGCTGTCGAGTCGTAGTAATGAGCGTCCCATGGGTTGGTAGCGCCGAGCATTCCCCACAACAACTGCCGGGACACGGCAACAGCGACGCCTGACGTATTGTCTGCGATCTCGTGCGCAATACTGTACGCAACGTTCATCAGCTCGGTTGCAGGGACAACCCGAGACACGAGGCCTCCGGTTTGCGCCTCTTCCGCGGAAAAGACCCGCCCGGTTGCGACCCACTCCATTGCCTGTGAAATGCCGACCACTCTGGGCAGGAACCAGCTCGACGCGGCTTCCGGAACGATCCCTCGCCGTGTGAAGACGAACCCGAAGCGTGCGGTGTCAGACGCGATCCGAATGTCCATCGGCAGCGTCATCGTCACGCCGATACCGACGGCCGGCCCGTTGATCGCGCCGATGACCGGCTTGCGGGAGGCCGCGATCCGCAACGAGACTGTCCCGCCACGATCTCGGGGCACGCCTCCCACCGTGCCGAACGCGGCGTGCTCGTCCTCCGAGCGCTTGTTCGCATCGAACGGTTCCGAGCCGCGGCCGATATCGGCGCCCGCACAGAAGCCCCGCCCCGCGCCGGTGACGACGACAACCCGCACGTCGTCGTCCGCATCGACCTGATCGAAGGCCGCGATCAGTCCTTGGTACATCGTGGCGGTTAACGCATTGAGCGTGTCCGGACGGTTCAAGGTTATCGTGGCGATGCCGTCGGCCACCGTGTAGCTGACGTCGGTGTACGCGCTCACTTGAGTCCTATTTCTATTCATCGATGCCCGGTGGCGCGGGTAGGCCTCGGCCCGCCGCGCGCGCTCTCGTGGCACGGGTGAGGTCGGGTGGCTTTGACGCCTGGTGCGCGCAGACAGGTGTGAAGTTCAGTCATCGGGCTGCCTCGCCCAGCGCCTGCCTTGCGATGATGACCTGCTGGATCTGGCTGGTTCCCTCGTAGATCCGGAACAGCCGCGCATCGCGGTAGAACCGCTCCACGGCGACACCCTGCATGTAGCCGGCGCCGCCGTGCACCTGCACCGCCCGGTCGGCGACTCTGCCGACCATCTCCGAGCAGAAGTACGTCGCGGCCGCCGGTCCGGCGATCTTGTCCTCGCCGGAGTCGTAGGTGCGGGCAGTGTCCAGAATGAGCGCTCGCCCGGCGCGGTACTCGGTGACTGA
>JAODNL010000295.1 GCA_025465405.1 Pseudonocardiales bacterium
GATCCTGCAGGTCCGCCGGATCATCGGGCGGATCGCCGCGACGATCGACGGGGCGGCCGAGATGGCGGCCCATGGCCTGGAGGCCGGCTTCGACGTCCCCCTGCCCGAACGCCCGACCGGCGGCTGGAGCCGGATGTGGGAGGCGATCAAGACCCGCTCGCCCGGATTCCGGCACGCCGCGCGGGTCGGGACGGCGATCGCGGTGTCGATGGCGCTCGCCAACGGGCTCCACCTGCCGCACGGCCACTGGCTGCCGATCACGGTCATGTTCTCCCTGCGCGACTCCTACGGCGACACCGTCGAGCGGGTCGCCAAGCGGATCGGCGGCGCCACCGTGGGCGCGACCGCCGCGGCCCTCGCCCTCGCCATCGCGCCCGGCCGTACGACGTTGATCATTCTTGTCTTCACCGGCGCGGTGCTGGGGTTCGCGCTCGCGTCGGTGAACCACACGTACTGGGTGACGTTCGGCACGCCGGTCACGATGTTGCTCATCGACTTCACCGCGCCGCTGGGCTGGAAGGCGGCCGCGTGGCGTATCGCGCTCACCGCGGCGGGCGGGGCGATCGCGCTGGCCGCGGCGCGGCTGCTGTGGCCGGCCGGCACGCTGCGGTTGCTCCCCGAGCGGCTCGCGCAGCTGCTCCACACCCACGCCGAGGTGGCTCGTGCGGTCGCGGCGCTGTTCGACGGCGAACCCGACACCCAGGTGCACCGGCGGCAGCGGGAGGCGGCGCAGGCCGCCGTGGACATCGACGAGGCCCTCCAGCGGCTCGCCCAGGAACCCGCGCCGCCGGAGGACCTGCTGGGGCGGCTCCGCGAGGCGACCGCGACCGCCCGGCGCCTGCGCGACTACCTCGGCACCCTGGCGGCGCTGGCCCATGAGGAGCCCGTCGACGCCGGCCCCATCCCGGCCATCCTCGAACGGGTGGCCGACCACCTGGACGCGGTGGCGGACGCGGCGCGCGCCCACGACGGGCAGGTCGGCGACCTCGACCTCGACGATCTGCTGCGCGAGCTCGACGAGCACCTGGTGGAACTCTGCCAGAGACGCCGGGGCGAGCTCGCCGACGGCGCCGGCCCGGTGTCCCCGCTGCGGGACGCGCTGGTCGAGGTCGCGGGCGCCCGGCACGCGGTGCGCGCCCTGGCCGAGGACGCGGCCCGGCTCACCGAGGAGGGCCGGGCCCCCAAAGAATGAGGCTCAGCCCGGCGGGCCCAGCTCCGCGTCTTCGGCGTCGGCCGCGTCGATCTCTTCGCGGGAGATGCCGAGCAGGAAGGCGATCGTGTCCATGTACGGCACGTTGAGCGCGGTGTCGGCCGCCTGGCGCACCACCGGCTTGGCGTTGTAGGCGATGCCCAGCCCGGCCGCGGCGAGCATGTCCAGGTCGTTGGCGCCGTCGCCGATCGCGACCGTCTGGCCGAGGGGCACGCCCGCCTCGGCGGCGAAGCGCTCCAGCGCGGCGGCCTTGCCGGGCCGGTCGACGACCGGCCCGACGAGCCGCCCGGTCAGCTTGCCGTTCTCGATCTCCAGGACGTTGGCGGCGGAGTAGTCGATGCCGAGGTCGGCGGCGAGCGCGTCGGTGATCTGGGTGAAGCCGCCGCTGACGATCGCGAACTTGAAGTCGAGCCGCTTGAGAGTACGGACCAGCGTGCGCACGCCCGGCGAGAACTCGATGCTGTCGCGCACGTCGGCCAGGACGCTCTCGTCGAGCCCTTCGAGCATCGCGACGCGCTCGCGCAGCGCAGCTTCGAAGTCGAGTTCGCCGCGCATCGCGGCCTCGGTGATCGCGGCGACCTGCTCGGCGCGGCCGGCGTGCGCGGCGAGCAGCTCGATGACCTCGCCCTGGATGAGTGTCGAGTCGACGTCCATGACGATGAGCCGCTTGGCCCGCCGGGACAGCCCGCCGCGCTGGACCGCGACGTCGACGTGCTGCTCGGCGGCCTCGGCGGCGAGGGCCACGCGCAGCCCGTCGGGGTCGGCGCCGGAGACGTGCATCTCGATGCAGGTCACCGGGTTGTCGGCGAGCCGTTCGATGCGGTCGATGTTGGCGCCGTGCGCGGCGACGCGGCCGGCGATGCCCGCGATGGCGGCGGGCCGCAGCGCGCTGCCGAGGATGGTGACGTGCAACCGCCCGTGCGGCTGCCGGGAGCCGCTGCCGGGGCCGGTGGCCAGCTCGATCTCCATGCCGAGGTCGGCGGCGACCTTCTCGGTGGCGGCCAGCACCTTGCCCACGTCGGTGTCGGAGCCGTACGAGACCAGCACTCCGAGGACCAGCCGGCCGCGGATGACGACCTGCTCGACGTCGGAGACGGTCACCGGGAAGCGGGCAAGGGTGCCGAACAGGCGCGACGTGACTCCAGGGCGGTCGCGGCCGGTCAACGTGATCAACAGCGTGCGCTTCTTGGCATTCATGCTGTTCACCACGCTACTTGGCGTCGATCGCCTTTCGCTCCCGCGTCCACGATCCGGACACCCGCCGTTCGCCCTCAGGCCCTACAGCCCGGCCGCATGTCATGGTGGAGGATCCCGAGTGCCACCACGTCGACGCCGGGGTGAGCGGAGGACCAGACGACCGGCGTGGAAGTGACCACTCTCGCCGTCCGCGTCCGCGCGGCGAGTGCGGCATGGGCCATCCCGAGACTCGTGTCACCTTTGGCCGTCAGGTGGATGGTGGCGACGGACGGCGTGTTGTCGCGGGTGAGGTCGTCCGGGACGACCACACCGAGATCGAGGAGGAACAGCGCCTGTTCGACCTGCTCGGGCGTGTCAAGCCGGGTGAGAGCCTCGGCCATCGCCGACATCGGGATGATGATCACCTGGGCGGCCATGTCCACTTTGAGCATACCGAAGTATGCGTCAGCGGATGAGCAGGTTGACGTCGCCGAACTCATGCCAGCGGTACTCCCGCTCCAGCGCCTCGTCGTAGACGCGTTCGAGCATCTCTTCGCCGGCGACCGCGCTCAGCATCCGCAGGTGCGATGAGCGCGGCTCGTGCAGGCCGGTGAGCAGTCCGTCCACCGCCCGTACGCCCTCGTCGGGCGTCACGACGTGCGACGTCCAGCCGTTCGACGCGCGGACGAACCCGTCGGTCCCGACCGCGGTCTCCAGCGCCCGTACGACGGTCGTGCCGACGGCGATCACCCGGCCGCCCTCCCAGCGCACGTGGTTCACCAGCGCGGCCGTCGCGGCCGGGACGTCGTAGCGCTCGGCGTACGGCGGCTCGTCCTTCTCCGGCGAGGCGACGCCCGTGTGCAGCGTGATCGGTGCGACCTGCACGCCGCGTGAGACGAGCCGCGTCACCAGCTCCGGCGTGAACGGCCGACCCGCGCTCGGCATCTCCGCGCTGCCCCCCTCCAGGCCCGGCCGTCCGAAAACCGTCTGGTACGCCGAGAGCGGCCAGTCGCGCCCGACGTAGGCGTACCGGATGGGCACGCCGTGGCGCCGCAGGTACGGGACCACGTCGGTGTCGAGGCGAGCCCGCCAGAGCCGGGGCGTCTCCCGCCCGACCAGGGTGAGCGTCGCGCCGCCGGGCAGCGGGAACCACTCACCGCACCGGCCTCCGTCGTAGGGCACCGTCGCGTCGCCCCGCCGCAGCCGCAGCTCGACCAGCCACGCGCCTTCCGGACCCGACGGCAGCGGACCGGAGAAGTGCAGCGCGAGCCGGTCCAGCCGTACGGCGGCGGGCAGCGTCGGCGAGG
>JAODNL010000301.1 GCA_025465405.1 Pseudonocardiales bacterium
GCCTGCCGGCGCCGGTGGTGGCGCCGGAGGCCCGTACCGCGGTAGTCCCGGAGGGGGCCGCCCGGGTGGTCCCGGAGGCCGCGGTCGCGGCGCCGGTACGGCCGGTGCGTTCGGCCGCCAGGGCGGCCGCCCGACGCGGGGCCGCAAGAGCAAGAAGCAGCGGCGCCAGGAGTTCGACAACATGTCCGCGCCGGCGATCGGTGGCGTGCAGGTCCCGCGCGGCAACGGCGACGTCCTGCGGTTGCCTCGCGGCGCCTCGCTGTCCGACTTCGCCGAGAAGATCAACGCCGAGCCCGCGTCGTTGGTCACCGTGCTGTTCCACCTCGGTGAGATGGTGACGGCCACGCAGTCGGTCAACGAGGAGACGCTGCAGCTGCTCGGCGTCGAGTTGAACTACACGATCCAGGTCGTCAGCCCCGAGGACGAGGACCGCGAACTGCTCGAGTCGTTCGACCTGACCTTCGGTGAGGACGAGGGCGAGGACGAGCACCTGGTGGCCCGGCCGCCGGTCGTCACCGTCATGGGTCACGTCGACCACGGCAAGACCCGCCTGCTCGATGCGATCCGCAAGACGAACGTGATGGGCGACGAGGCCGGTGGCATCACCCAGCACATCGGTGCCTACCAGGTCCACGTCGAGCACGACGGTCTCGATCGGGCGATCACGTTCATCGACACCCCCGGCCACGAGGCGTTCACCGCGATGCGAGCCCGCGGTGCGGCGACCACCGACATCGTCGTTCTGGTCGTCGCCGCGGACGACGGCGTCATGCCGCAGACCATCGAGGCCCTCAACCACGCCCATGCGGCCGAGGTGCCGATCGTGGTCGCGGTGAACAAGATCGACAAGGAGGACGCCAACCCGGCCAAGGTGCGCCAGCAGCTCACCGAGTACGGGCTGGTCGCCGAGGAGTACGGCGGTGACACGCTGTTCGTCGACGTGTCGGCGCGGTCGAACATCAACATCGACGGCCTGCTCGAGGGCGTCCTGCTCACCGCAGACGCGGCGCTGGACCTGCGGGCCAACCCGGACCAGGACGCGCAGGGCATCGTCATCGAGGCCCGGCTGGACCGCGGTCGCGGCCCGGTGGCCTCGCTGCTGGTGCAGCGCGGAACGCTCAACGTCGGCGACTCCGTGGTCGCGGGCGACGCGTTCGGCCGTGTCCGGGCCATGCTCGACGAGAACGGTGACCCGGTCGACGTGGCCGGCCCGTCCCGTCCGGTGCAGGTGCTCGGCCTCACGTCTGTGCCTGGAGCCGGTGACTCGTTCCTGGTCGTCGAGGAGGACCGCATCGCCCGCCAGATCGCCGACCGGCGTTCGGCCCGCGAGCGCAACGCTCAGCTGGCGTCGTCGCGTCGCCGGATTTCGCTGGACGACCTCGACAAGGCGCTGGCCGCGGGTGAGGTCCAGGACCTCAACCTGATCATCAAGGGTGACGTCTCCGGTTCGGTCGAGGCGCTCGAGGACGCGCTGCTGGCCATCGACATCGGTGAGGACAAGGACGAGGTGTCGCTGCGCGTCATCAGCCGTGGCGTCGGTGCCATCACCGAGAACGACATCAACCTGGCCATCGCGTCGGACGCTGTCGTGATCGGCTTCAACGTCCGGCCCGAGGGCAAGGCGCGCGAGGCGGCCGACCGCGAAGGCGTCGACATCCGCTACTACACGGTCATCTACCAGGCCATCGAAGAGATCGAGGCTGCGCTCAAGGGCATGCTCAAGCCCGAGTTCGAAGAGGTGCAGCTCGGTACCGCCGAGGTTCGCGAGGTGTTCCGTGTGCCGCGGATCGGCAACATCGCCGGTTCGATGGTCCGTACCGGACTCATCCGGCGCAACAGCAAGGCGCGCCTTGTCCGCGACGGCACCGTGGTCGCCGACAACCTCACCGTCGAGTCGCTCAAGCGATTCAAGGACGATGCGACCGAGGTCCGCGAGGGCTTCGAGTGCGGTATCGGCCTCGGCTCGTACAACGACATCAAGATCGACGACGTGGTGGAGACGTACGAGTTGCGCGAGAAGCCGCGCGCCTGATCGCGCGGGAGAGGTGGGACGACCGTGGTGATCGGAACGCTCACGGTCGACCTGCTGCTCGGCGACGTCCGCTCGTTGAAGCAGAAGCGGGGGGTGGTCCGGCCCATCGTGGCCGAGCTGCGGCGCCGCTTCGACGTCGCGGTCGCTGAGACCGGCGCGCTCGACCTGCATCGCCGGGCCGAGATCGCCACCGCGGTCGTGTCCTCGACCCACGGTCATGCGGTCGAGGTGTTGGACGCGTGCGAGCGCTTCATGGCGGCACGCCCGGACGTCGAGATGCTGTCGGCGCGCCGGCGGGTGCTCGACGACGAAGATCTGGACTAGGAGGAGACATGGTCGACGCGCCCCGCGCTCGCCGGATGGCTGGACGCATCAAGCAGATCGTCGCGACGGGGATCGACACCCAGGTGAAGGATCCCCGCCTGGGCATGGTCACGATCACCGACGTGCGGCTGACCGGCGACCTCCACGACGCCACCATCTTCTACACCGTGCTCGGCGACGCGGCGGCACATGCCGAGTCCGCGGTCGCGCTGGAGTCGGCCAAGGGCATCCTGCGCAGCGAGGTGGGACGTCAGACCGGTGTGCGATTCACGCCGACCCTGACCTTCGCGCTGGACTCGGTTCCGGATACGGCCAAGCACATAGACGACCTGCTCGCAGTGGCGGCCGAGGCCGACGCCAGGGTCGAGGAGGCGCGCCGGGACGCCCGGCCGGCCGGCGACGAAGATCCGTATCGCAAGCCTCGAGAGTCCGATATCCCCGATTGATCATCAGCGGGTAACGGCCACAACCCGGTGTTGATCAAGGGCGGAGTGGGCGAGGATCCTCACGTGACGATGACGCACGAGGCGACGACCAGGCGTCTGCTGTCGCTGGCGGTCTCGGCGTTCGTCGTTCTGGCTGCCGAGCCGCTTTATCTGCTTGTCGACACAGCGGTAATCGGCCATCTCGGCGCCGTGCCGCTCGCTGGGCTGGGCGTGGCCGGCGCGGTGATGGCGGTGCTCACGATCATCGGGACGTTCGTCGAGTACGGCACGACCGGACGCGCGGCGCGCTGGTTCGGCGCGGGACGTCCGGACGCCGCGGTGAACGAGGGCGTGCAGGCCTCGTGGCTCGCCGTGGTGATCGGCGTCGTGATCGTCGCGCTCGGCGAGGCGTTCGCTGGACCGATGACGTCGCTGCTCGCCGGCGGCTCGGGTCCGACGCAGCACGCCGCCGAATCGTGGTTCCGCATCGCGGTGATCGGCATGCCGGGCGTCCTGCTCGTCCTCGCCGGCAACGGCTGGATGCGCGGCGTGCAGCGTACCCGCGAGCCGGTCCGCATCGTGCTGATCGCCAACGTGCTGTCCGCCGTCGCCTCGCCGCTGCTCGTCTACTCCGCCGGGCTCGGCCTGGAGGGCTCGGCGATCGCCAACGTCGCGGCGCAGGCCGTGGGCGGGGTCCTGTTCCTGCGCTCGCTGCGGCGCGCTGCTGGATCACTGAAGCCGGACCCGGCGATCATGCGCGCGCAGGCCGTCGTCGGGCGAGACCTGATCGTGCGAGCCGCCGCGTTCCAGGTGGCGTTTCTGAGCGCCGCCGGCGTGGCGGCCCGAATGGGCACCGCCCAGATCGCGGCGCACCAGATTGGCCTGCAGTTGTGGGAATTCACGGCCCTGCTACTGGACTCGTTCGCGATCGCCGCGCAGTCGCTCGTGGGCGCGGCCCTCGGCGGCGACGATGCCGCGGCCGCCCGTCGGCTGGCCTGGCAGGTTGCCCGATGGGGTATGTACGCCGGAGTCGGGTTCGCGGCCGTCTATGCCGCGGGCTGGACTCTGATTCCGCGCGCGTTCACGTCGTCTCCGGCGGTGCTCGGGCAGGCGCACGTGCTGTGGCCGTGGTTCGTCGCGATGCTCCCAGCGGCCGGGGTCGTCTTCGCCCTCGACGGCGTGCTGATCGGCGCTGGCGACGTCGCGTTCCTGCGGACGATCACCGTGGTCGCCGCGGTGGCCGCCTTCGCGCCGCTCAACGTGGCCGCGCTGCGCTGGCACTGGGGGATCGGCGGCGTCTGGGCCGGGCTGAGCGCGTTCATCGCCGTCCGGCTGGTCGGCATGGTGGCACGCACGCGCCGCGGCAAGTGGATCGTGCTCGGCGTCGCCGCATGACCGACGGCCTGGTCATCGTCGACAAGCCGGCCGGCTGGACGTCACACGACGTCGTAGGCCGGATGCGGCGGCTGGCCCAGACCCGTCGCGTCGGCCACGCCGGGACGCTCGACCCGATGGCGACCGGTGTTCTCGTGCTCGGCGTGGACAAGGCCACCCGGCTCCTGCATCACCTCGTGCTGACCGACAAGGCCTACACCGCGACGATCCGCCTCGGTCAGGCCACCGTGACCGACGACGCCGAGGGCGATGTCGTCGCGACCGTGTCAGCCGCTGCGCTGGACGACGCCGGCGTGCACGCGGCCATGGGGCCGTTGACGGGGAACATCCAGCAGGTGCCGAGTGCCGTGTCGGCGATCAAGGTCGACGGCGTGCGGGCGTACCGGCGGGTCCGCGACGGCGCGATCGTCGAGCTCCCCGCTCGACCGGTGACCGTTGCCCGCTTCGAGGCCACGGCCGCGCGCCGGCCGACGGCTGATCTGCTCGACGTCGACGTCGAGGTCGAGTGCTCGTCAGGCACCTACGTCCGCGCGCTCGCCCGAGACCTCGGTGCGGCGCTCGGGGTGGGCGGGCATCTCACCGCGCTGCGGCGCACCCGGGTCGGCCCGTTCACGCTCGATCAGGCGCGCACGCTGGACCAGCTCGCCCAACGCGACGACCCGGTGACCCTGCCGCTCGTGGACGCGGTCCGCGCGGCCATGCCGATCCGCTCGATCGGCGCCGACGAGGCCCGCGCGCTGTCCTTCGGCCGGTCGTTGAGCGCGGTCGGCATCGCCGGCACGCACGGCGCAGTCGCACCGGACGAGACGGTCGTCGCCCTGCTCGTGGAGGACGGCGGCCAGGCCAGGCCGGTGCTCGTGTTCGCCCCCGCCGGCTGACGATCACCCGGCCAGTAGGCTGCCGGTCGTGCAGCGCTGGCATGGTCTCGACGCGGTCCCGCCCGGATGGGGACACTGCGTGGTCACCATCGGCGTCTTCGACGGCGTCCATCGCGGTCACGCCGAGATCATCGCCCGGGCCGTCGAACTGGCGCGGGAGCGTGGCGTGCCGAGCGTGCTGCTGACCTTCGTCCCGCACCCGTCAGAGGTGGTGCGTCCCGGCTCTCATCCGCCGGTTCTCACCACGATCGTGCGCCGCGCCGAGCTGGTCGAACAGCTCGGCGTCGACGTCTTCTGTGCCCTTCCGTTCACGCTCGAGTTCTCTCGGATGCCTCCGGACGAGTTCGTCCACTACGCGCTGGTGGCGCAGCTCCACGCGTCCGCGGTAGTCGTCGGGGAGAACTTTCGCTTCGGCCACAAGGCGACCGGCGATATCGCCCTGCTGGAGAGGCTGGGCCAGACCTTCGGCTTCACCACACACGGCGTCCCGTTGCTACGCGAAGGCGACACGCCGATCAGCGCCACGTACGTCCGTTCCTGCGTGCTTGCCGGTGACATGCAGGCGGCCACGCGTGCGCTCGGTCGCCCGCACCGCGTGGACGGGGTGGTCGAGCGGGGCGACCAGCGCGGGCGTGGCCTGGGCTTTCCCACCGCGAACCTGCGCACCGACCCGTGGACGGCCGTCCCCGCCGATGGGGTGTACGCCGGCCGCGCATACCGGCTCGACGAGTGGGGGCGCACCGTTCCCGGACCGCCGCTGGGCCTCGCCGCGATCTCGGTCGGTACCAACCCGACGTTCGAGGTCCGGCAGCGCCGGGTGGAGGCCTACATCCTCGATTTCGACGATGACCTGTATGGCGACGTCCTGGGCGTCGAGTTCGTCGACCGCCTGCGCGGCATGGAGAAGTTCGACAGCGTCGAGGCCCTCGTTGCGCAGATGCACGACGACGTCGCGCGCGCTCGGGCGTTGTTGGCCTAGGTCCGCGATCGTCCGGGCGGACGTAGGCCCGCGATTCGTCCCCGCGGGCAACCCGCTGGTAACCTGAACGTAGGTACGCGCGTGCGCTGCCTGCGCAGCGTGCGTTCAGTCTCCTGTCGTGACGAAACCCGGCAGGGCGCCCTGCATCGAATCAGAAGGAGCCGTTCGTGGCCCTGGCCAGCGACGTCAAGAAGCAGATCATCGCCGAGTACGGCTCCGCCGAAGGCGATACCGGGTCCGGCGAAGTACAGGTAGCGATGCTGAGCAGGCGCATCAGCGACCTCACCGAGCACCTGAAGACGCACAAGCACGACCATCACAGCCGCCGCGGGCTGCTGCTGCTGGTCGGCCAGCGCCGCCGGTTGCTGAACTACCTCGCCAAGACCGACATCAACCGGTACCGGTCGATCATCGAACGCCTCGGCCTGCGCCGATAGCCTCCCAGGGGCGGTCCCGTCGGGGCCGCCCCTCGGTACAACTGAACACCCAAGCCGGACGCACACACGCGCGTCCCTGCGACCTCGAGGACGCCGGTCCTCGGTAGTGGCGGTCGGACTCCAACTTCGGAGCCGCTCGCTTCGATCGAAGACCGGCACCCACCAGGGGTGACTGCTCGTCCGTCGCACGTGGCGCCCGGCGCCAACCCAGGCAGGCAACCCGCGCCTCGCGCACCTGCCGACGTACGAGAGGGGTACTCCGTGCCCGCACAACAATCAGCTGCCAGCCACAGCGACGACGGCATCTTCGAGACCGTCGCCACGATCGACAACGGCAAGTTCGGCACCCGCACGATCCGCTTCGAGACCGGACGTCTCGCCCGGCAGGCCGCCGGGTCGGTCGTCGCGTATCTCGACGACGAGACGATGCTGCTGTCGGCAACGACGGCCAGCAAGTCACCGAAGGAGCAGTTCGACTTCTTCCCGCTGACCGTCGACGTCGAGGAGCGGATGTACGCCGCCGGGCGCATCCCCGGCTCGTTCTTCCGCCGCGAGGGTCGCCCGAGCGAGGACGCCATTCTCACGTGTCGGCTCATCGACCGCCCGCTGCGCCCGACGTTCATCAAGGGTCTGCGCAACGAGGTCCAGGTCGTCATCACGGTCCTGGCGCTCAACCCCGACCACGCCTACGACGTGGTGGCCATCAACGCCGCATCGGCGTCGACCCAGATCTCCGGACTGCCCTTCGACGGCCCGGTCGGCGCTACTCGCGTCGCCCTGATCGACGGCCAGTGGGTCGGCTTCCCGACTAAGACCGAGCTCGAGCGGGCCACGTTCGACATGGTGGTGGCCGGCCGCGCGCTGGCATCCGGCGACGTCGCGATCATGATGGTCGAGGCCGAGGCCACCGAGGGCTCCATCGCGCTCATCGAGGGCGGCGCCACCCGGCCGACCGAAGAGGTCGTGGCCGAGGGTCTCGAAGCGGCCAAGCCGTTCATCGCCGAGATGTGCCGCGCGCAAGCTGAGCTCGCCGCCGTGGCCGCCAAGCCGGTGGCCGAGTTCCCGGTGTTCCTGGACTACTCCGACGAGGTGTTCGAGGCCGTCGACGCCGAGGTTTCCGCGGAACTCGCCGGCGCGCTGGCGATTGCCGACAAGCAGGAGCGTGAGACCCGCCTGGACGAGATCAAGGCAGAGGTCAAGGACGCGCTCGCGCAGCGATTCGAAGATCGTTTCCATGAGATCAGCCCGGCCTTCCGCGCGCTGACCAAGAAGCTGGTGCGCCAGCGCATCCTGCGCGACAAGGTCCGTATCGACGGTCGTGGTCTGGCCGACATCCGCACGCTGTCGGCCGAGGTGGAGGTCGTTCCCCGGGTGCACGGCTCAGCGCTGTTCCAGCGCGGCGAGACCCAGATCTTGGGCGTCACCACGCTGAACATGCTGGGCATGGAGCAGAAGCTCGACACGCTCTCCCCGGAGCGCTCGAAGCGGTACATGCACAACTACAACTTCCCGCCGTACTCGACCGGTGAGACCGGCCGGGTCGGCTCGCCGAAGCGTCGCGAGATCGGCCACGGCGCTCTTGCCGAGCGGGCCCTCGTGCCCGTCCTGCCGGACCGCGAGGAGTTTCCCTACGCCATCCGGCAGGTGTCGGAGGCACTCAGTTCCAACGGCTCCACTTCGATGGGTTCGGTCTGTGCCTCCACGCTGGCCCTGCTCAACGCGGGTGTCCCGCTGCGGGCTCCCGTCGCCGGGATCGCCATGGGACTGGTGTCGGACACCGTCGACGGCAAGACCGAATACGTCGCGCTCACCGACATCCTCGGTGCCGAGGACGCGTTCGGCGACATGGACTTCAAGGTCGCCGGCACGAAGGACTTCGTGACCGCGCTGCAGCTGGACACCAAGCTGGAC
>JAODNL010000327.1 GCA_025465405.1 Pseudonocardiales bacterium
CGAGTGGTTCAGCCAGTCGCCGACCGAGCGCCGCCGTGTCCTCGAGATCGCCGTGGCCACGGCCGCGGGACGCCTCCCCGTCGTCGCCGGTGTGAGCGCCTACACCGCAAGCGAGGCGATCACCCTCGCCGAGCACGCCGCTGCCACCGGTGCCCACGGTGTGCTCGCCACCCCGCCTCCGTACGTCTGTCCCTCGCCTGACGAGATCGTGGCGTTCTACGCCGAAGTCAGCGCCGCGACCGATCTGCCGTTCATGATCTACAACTGGCCGCGCGGTGTGGCGGTAGACATCGCCGCACACGGCGGTCTTGCACAGCGCCTCGCCGACCTTGACCACGTCGTGGCGATCAAGGACAGCACCGGCGACTGGATGCGGATGCTGGATACCGTCGAGGCGGTCAGTGCGCAGGTGCGCGTCTTCGGCAGCTTCCTGCACCGTCGCGGACTCGCCGTCCTGCGCGGGCTCGGCGGAGACGGCAATATCGACGGCGGGGGTGTCGGTGCGCCGTTCGCAGTGCCGTACTACGACGCCGTTCGAGCCGGCGACTGGGTCGCCGCACAAGTTCACGTCGACCGGTACACCGAGCTTTCGGGCTCGCTGATCCGTCCGGACTACAGCGGCATCTTCGCGTCGCCGATCTCGCAGCTCAAGGCCGTCATGGCGCTGCTCGGTCAGCCGGGCGGGCTGGTCCGCCCGCCCCTGCTGCCGTTGACCGATGCTCAGGCACTTGCGGCGATCGAAAAGGTGCTCGCTCGGACCGGGTTGCTGGCGTCAGCATGAACGCAACGGTTCAGTTCCGGATCGACGGCTATGAGGTCAGCGCGCTCGAGGGCGCCACGCTCACCGCCGCCCTGCTGCAGAGCGGTATCCGCGGGCTGCGGCGCGATCCGGTCAGCAACGAGTTCCGTGGCGCGTTCTGCGGGATGGGTGCGTGCTTCGAGTGCGAGCTCGTCGTCGACGGTCGGACCGTCCGTGCCTGCCTCACCCCTGTCCGAGCGGACATGGACGTCCGCACCGGAGCGACGACATGACCTCCGACGTGGTGATCGTGGGCGCTGGGCCGGCCGGCCTCAGCGCGGCCACGGTCATCGCCGAGAACGACCGATCGGTTGTCGTGATCGACGAGCAACCGCGACCGGGCGGGCAGTACTACCGACAGCAGTCGGCCGCCGTCATCGCAACGCATGGTGTACACCGCGCTGAAGGCGCGGCGCTCATCGAGCGAGCCCGGCGCGCCGGCGTGCAATTCCGCTCGGGGGTCAGCGTGTGGGGCGTCGATGACGACCGTCGCACCTTGCTCGTGTCGGCGGCCGACGGAACCTCGATCAGACGGCACCTGGCACCGCGCATCGTCGTCGCGACAGGCGCCACGGAGCGCGCGCTGCCGTTTCCCGGCTGGCAGCTGCCCGCAGTCACGACCGTGGGCTATGCCCAGCACCTGTGTGCCGAAGGGGTTCGCGTCGGAGCACGGGTTCTCGTCGCCGGCTCGGGCCCGTTCCTACTATCCGTCGCCTGCTCTCTTGTCGGCGTTGGCGTGGACGTCGTCGCAGTCCTCGAGGAAGGCACCCCCTACCGGCCACGAGCCGCGGGGTGGAAGGTCGCCGGTCACCCACAGCGGCTGCGGGAGTTCGCTGCCTACCGCGCCCGGCTCGCCGCGGCGAGAGTGCCGGTGCGCTCCGGTCGACGCGTCGTGAGTGCCGAAGAGACCGCTGATGGGCTGCGCGTCGTGGAAGGGCCGACGGTGGGCACTGGCCGCGCGCGCCAGCACACGGTTGACGCGCTCAATGTCGGCTTCGGATTCCGGCCACAGATCGATCTGTTGCGCTTGCTCGGCTGCGGCACGCGAATCGACGCGCTCAGCGGTGACGAGGTTGCCGTCGTTGACGTCGACGGCGCTACGGATCTCGACGGGGTGTGGGCGGCGGGAGAGGTCACCGGCATCGCGGGCGCCCCGTCAGCCCTAGCCGAGGGCCTCGTCGTCGGTGCCGCCGTGCTGCGTTCCCTCGGCGCCCCACTGCCGGAAGGACTTGCAGCAGCGCGTCGCGATGTCTCGCGCGCGCGCGCGTTCGCGAGCACTCTGGGCCGCCTGTATCCGGCACCGCGCGACCTCGCCGCACTCGCAGCTGCCTCGCTGGGCGACGACGCGCTGGTGTGCCGCTGCGAATCGGTTTCGGCCGGGCAGGTGCGCGCCGCACAGTTCGGCGGCACCGACTTGCAGGCGGTCAAAGCGGCGACGCGTGCTGGCATGGGCCTGTGCCAGGGACGTGAGTGCGCCCCGGCCGTATCGGCGCTGTGCGGCAGCCCGACCGCGGCATTCACCGTCCGCCCACCGCTGCGGCCGATCCTGCTCGCCGCCGTCGCCGAGCACGCTGCGCAGGTGATCTGATGAGCGTGACTGCCGACGTGCTCGTCATCGGCGCCGGGGTGCTCGGCGCCTCCACCGGCTTCGAACTGGCGCGGCGTGGACATCGGGTCGCCGTCGTCGACCGTGGATCGGTGAGCCGCGAAGGCTCGGGCACCACGGCGGGCAACCTTCACGTGCAGGCTGTGCACACGCGCCGCCCCGGGCAGGACGTCCCGCTTGACGCACGCCGCTTCCTGCCACTGCAGAAAGCGGCCAGCGACCTGTGGGAAGCAGTGCCCGATCTGCTCGGCATCGACATCGAGCTTGTCCGCACGGGCGGCTTCACCGTGGCCGAGACCGCCGAGCAGCTTCAGGAGCTGAAGTTGAAGGGCGAGTGGGAGCGCGAGTTCGGTGTTCAGACCGTGCTGATGGATCAGGACACTGTGCACGATGCGCTGCCAGCGCTCGGCCCGACGGTGCTCGGTGCGACCTGGTGCGCTGAGGATGGCTACGCCAACCCGTTGCTGGTCACACCGGCCTACCTGAACGCCGCCCGTCGCTCCGGGGCACAGATCACGCCGCATGCTCCCGTCACCGCCCTGTCCCGCGATCACAACGGGTGGCGCGCCGACGCGGGCGCGACGCAGCTGCACGTCGGCGCAGTTGTCGACACCGCCGGCCCGTGGCTCGCCGACGTCGCGGCGCTGGCCGGTGTTGTGCTGGCAATGGCGCCGCTCACCATCCAGATGCACGCGACCACGCGGATGCCGCCTCTGCTGCGCAATCTTGTGCAGCACATCGGCGAAGGCTTGTCGATCAAGCAGGTCACGTCCGGCACGATCCTGATCGGCGGCGGCTGGCCGTCGGGCCCGATTGCGGCCGGCTCGCGCACCGCGAGCTCCATGGCAAGCCTGATGGGCAACATCGCCCAAGCCGTCCGCATCCTTCCGGTGCTCGGTCAGATGCGGTTGCTGCGCTCATGGGCCGGCCCGCTGGCCGCGACGCCGGACGAGATGCCCGTCGTCGGCGCGGTGCCCGGGCTCGACGATTTCTACCTCGCCGGCGGGACCTACGCCTTCACCTTCGCGCCGCTCTGGGCTCAGACCCTGGCTGACCTCGTCGAGGGCAAGCAACCGCCCGTCGACCTCTCCGGCCTCGGCCCCGATCGACTCGTCATCGAAGGAGGCGATCATGGACAAGAGCATTAGGCGCCCCGCGCCCGGCCCGCTTTGGCTCACCGGCGGGCATGTCGTCGACGTCGTCACTGGCACACTCCGGCGGGATACGGCGGTCGAGATCGTCGACGGACGGATCGCGGCGCTGCATAAAGACATCAACATTCCGCCCGATGCCACCGTGCGCGACATCGGCGGACGATACGTGCTGCCCGGCCTGATATCGGTGCACACCCACCTGTCGGTTGTATATCCGTTCACCGACACCGACGACGCCGAGTCGCCGGGCATCACTGCGCTGCGGTCGCTGTCTCGTGCGCAGGACGCGTTGACTGCCGGAGTCACCACCATCCGCTGCGTGCACGAGCAGAATCGCGCGGATCTGCTCGTACGCACCGCTGCTGAGCAAGGGTGGGTCGAGGCGCCGCGCATCCTCGGCGCCGGACGTGCAGTGTCCACGACCGGCGGACACGGACACGGCATGGCCTGTTCGTACGCGGACGGATACGACGGATTCCTGCATGCCGCGCGGACCGAACTCGCGGCCGGTGCCGACCACGTCAAGATCTTCATTACGGGCGGGATCGCCCGGCCGGGCGAGGGATTCGCGGGCGCGGAGATGACGATCGACGAGATGCGGGCGGTCGTGCGCGCGGTCGAGGAGCGTGGCAAATACGCGGTCGCCCACGCAGGCGACGCATCGGCGATACGGCAGGCGCTCGAGGCCGGAGTGCGCAGCTTCGAGCACGCCTACGCACTCGATGACGACACCGTCGCGGAGATGGCCCGTCGACACGTCTTCCTCACGCCGACCCTCTGCGTCACGCGCTGCCCCGACTGGATGACTGACCACTCGTTCACGCCGTGGCAGGTCGAGCGCGCGATGGAGGTCGGCCCCGGCCACCTCGAAAGCATCCGCCGTGCGGTTCGGCTCGGCGCCGGCACCGATGTGCCGCCGGGGATCACGTTCGTCGCGGGGACCGATTACCCGCCCGGTGAGCCGATCGAGGACACCGTGGTCGCCGTCCGCGAGATGGAGTTCCTCACCGAGGCCGGCCTCTCGCCGCAGCAGGCGCTGCGCGCGGGGACCTCCGATGCTGCACGTCTGCTCAAGATGTCCGATCAGATCGGCTCCGTCGAGCCCGGCATGATCGCGGATCTCGTCGTGACCGATGCCGATCCGACGTCCGACCTGTCCGCGCTGCGCCGGATCGGCATGGTCGTGCAAGCCGGTCGCGTCGTGCGCGACGACATCCCAGTCCTTGCCAGGGGAGCGTGCACGTGACGAACGCCGGTGGCATCTCGGGGCGGCGCCTTGCAGTCGACATCGGCGGCACGTTCGTCGATGCCGTCGAGTTCGACGAGGCATCCGGCGAATTGCGCGTCCACAAAGCCGCGACGACGCCCGACGCGCCCGCGCGCGGCGTCGTGGACGCTGTAGCGGCACTGCGTGCTGACCTGTCCGACGTCACCACATTCGCCCACGGCACGACACTCGGTCTGAATGCCATCCTGCAGCGGCGCGGTGCCGAGGTCGGCCTTGTTACGAACGCGGGATTCCGCGACCTGTTCGAGATCGCGCGTGCGGCCATCCCGACGGAGCACATGTACAACTTCTCCTATGCGCCGCCGGCGCCTCTCGTGCCTCGGCGGCGCCGTGTCGGCGTGACCGGGCGCCTTGACGCCGCTGGTCGCGAGGTGGTTGCGCTGGCTGACGCATCGGTTCTGGAAGCGGGCGCGATCCTGATCGAGCAGCAGGGCCTGACGTCGATCGCGGTCTGCTTCCTGCACACCTACGCCAATCCTTCGCACGAGCGTCGTGCGGCGGAGCTACTGCGAACGGCGTACCCGCACGTCGCCGTCTCGATCTCGAGTGACATCACCCGTGAGTACCGCGAATACGAGCGGACCAGCACAGTGACGCTCGACGCATACATCCGCCCTGCGCTGCGCGACTATCTCGTCGCGCTCGAGGCCGCTCTCGGCGACATCGGGCTGCGCACCCCGATGCACATCATGCGTTCGGGCGGCGGCGCCATGACGGCAGAGCAGGCGCGCCGCGCCCCGTTGATGACAGTGCTGTCCGGACCGGCTGGTGGTGTCATCGGCGCATCGGCCGTCGCCGTCGAGCGGGGGTGGCCGCGCGTGCTCTCCTTCGATGTCGGCGGCACCAGCGTCGACGCCTGCGTCATCGAGGACGGCACGCCGAGCGACGTGCACGAAGCCTCCATCGACGGCTTCCCGCTGCTTATCCCGATCTTCGACATCCGCACCGTCGGGGCCGGCGGTGGCTCGATCGCCTGGACCGATGACGGGCTGCTACGCGTCGGCCCGCGGAGCGCCGGCGCCGTTCCGGGGCCGGTCGCCTACGGCACCGGAGGCGTCGAGCCGACCCTCACCGACGCGGCGCTCACGCTTGGTTACCTGGACGCCAAGACGTTCCTCGCCGGCGGGATGGCCATCGATGCAGAAGCCGCCCGAGAGGCCATTCGCACTCGGATCGCGCAACCACTCGGCATCGACGAGAAGCAGGCCGCCGACAGTGTCTTCCGAGTGTTGCTGGCGCGCACGGTCGGAGCGCTGCGGGAGATCACCGTCGAACGCGGCCTTGACCCTCGCGAATTCACCTTGCTGGCTTTCGGGGGCGCAGGGCCCCTGCTGGGCCCGATGCTCGCGCGTGAAATGGGCATCGCCACGTGCGCCATCCCGCCCGTTCCGGCTGCCTTCTCCGCCTACGGCATGCTGCTCAGCGACCTGCAGCACGAAGCATCGGCAACGATCCTCGCGCCGCTCGACGATGCCGCATTGATCGAGCTGCGCCCCGTCGTCGCCGAACTCGCCGCCGTGGCCGACGGCGCCCTGTCGGCGCAGGACGTACCTGTCGAGCACCGCGAGACGCACGTCATCGTCGATGTCCGCTACCGCGGGCAGGAACACAGCCTGCCGCTCGAATTGAACGACCAGGACACTGCCGAGGGGCTGCTCGCACGCTTTCACGAGTCGCACCGTGCCCGCCACGGCCATGCGATGCCCGAGAGTGGTCAGCTCGTGACGCTTCGGGTGCGCGGTATAGGCCGGCTACCGAAGCCGATCAGCGTGCGGCTCACCGCAGGCGACGGGGGCGCGCCGCGCCCGATCGGCGGTCGCACGGCTTATGACATCGCGTCCGGGATCGAGTGCGAGTTCCTCGTCTTCGAGCGGGCATCGTTGGGCGCCGGTGCTTGCATCGACGGCCCCGCAATCATCGAGGAGGGCACGTCGACGACGGTCATCTTCGGTGACCAGCAACTGACTGTCGATGACTTCGGCGACATGCTCGTCACCACGTCTGCGGGAGCGGCTCGATGAACGATGACAATCGGCTCGACGGCGCGAGCGTCGAGGTCATCCGGAACTACGTCGGCTCAGTCGCGGAACAGATGCGTCGGACGCTCGTGCGCGCCGCGTTCAACCCCGTCATCTACGACGTCCTCGACTTCGGCATCTCGCTTTACGACGCGCGTCTGGAGCTGATGGCAGAGGCCGCCGGCATCACGCACTTCCTGGGCGCGAACGACCATGCGATCGTCAAAGGCCTCGACTACGTCGGCCGTGAATCGATGCAGCCCGGTGACGTGTACGTGATGAACTACCCGTACTGGAGCGGCGCGCACGCCTACGACGCCATGCTCTACGCGCCTGTGTTTCGTGACGGCAGCTCGCTGCCGGCCTGGTTCCTCGCAGTACGCGCGCACTGGATGGACCTCGGCGCCAAGGACCCCGGCTATGTCCTCGACTCCACCGATATGCATCAGGAAGGACTTATCTTCCCGAGCACGAAGATCGTGTCAGCCGGTGAACCGGTGCACGACATCCTGGAATTGGTGCGCTTCAACTCCCGGCTGCCCGACCTCACCATCGGCGATTTCCACGCGCAGCTCGCCGCGCTACGTACCGGCGAGCGCCGACTGGCGCAGGTGTGGGAGAAGTTCGGTTCGGACGACGTCGACCAGGCCATGCGACAGGTCGTCGAGCACGGCGAACGGCTAGCACGCCGCGCGGTGTCCGCTCTGCCGGACGGCACCTGGACGGCCGTGGACTACTGCGACGACGACAACATCACCGACGACCTGATTCGCATGCAGGTGACCGTGACGATCGACGGCGACAGCATGATCGCCGACTTCAACGGCTCGGACTCGATGGTGGCCGGCCCGGTAAATCTGCCCATAGGGGCGACGCAAGGAATCGCCAAGGCCACCTTCAAGAGCCTGACGACGCCGAGGGAGGCCACCAACGCCGGCCACTTCAAACCGCTGACGGTGCTGGCCGAGCCCGGCAACTACTTCCACGCCGTCTACCCGGCGGCGACCTTCACCCAGAGGAGCGCGATCATCGCGACCGAGCTG
>JAODNL010000336.1 GCA_025465405.1 Pseudonocardiales bacterium
CACGCGGTCGGGCGACGCCACCATCCTCCGCTTCCGCGTCCGCAAGCAGTCCGACCAGACTGTCTGATAGCGCCGGATCTCGCGCGCCGGGGTCACCCCGGCCGACGCGCTGTAGAGATCACTACACGATGCGCGGGGACCCGCACATGTGCCGCAGACAATGCGTGGCGCGGGCTGCGCGACTCGTCACTGCACGAGACCGGCTGGGCGGGGTCGGCGTCCGGAAGCGTCGTATACACGGCTTAACGTCTCCCACGTCGATGAACGCCCCGAGGAGGAATGTGCGATGGGCAACTGGGAAGGAGTGCGGCTTTGGGGCGGCGGCGACGCGGCGCAGGTTCAGGCGCGGCTCGCTGCAGGCGCAGACCCCTGCGCGCCGTCCGGCTCCGGCGGCTGGACCATGCTGCATGTCGCGGCTGAGCTCGCGTCGCCTGAGGTGGTGGCAGCGATGGCCGGTGCGGCTCGGGAGCTCGACGGACTCGCCGAGGGGCGGTCGGCGCTGTGGCTGGCGGTGTACTCCGGACGGTACGAGAACGCGCAGGTCCTGGCGGCCGCCGGGGCCGACCCGTGGCTGCCGATGATGGCCGGGTGGTCGCCGGGACGGCTCAGCCTGGCCGGCCCTGAGCCCGAATTGTTCCCCAGCCGGCCGGCGGGCGTCTGGCTGACCCCGGTCGAGGCAGAAGCCGCGGCGCTGGGGCGGGAGCTGAAAGCCACGCTGACCGGATTCCATTTCGATGGCACCGGGCTGCTCTGCGTCGCCGACGTCGACGCCGCCGAGGCGGTCCGGCGGCTCGACGGCACCCCGATGTCCGAGGAGGAGCTGCTCGCCCACTACGACGTGGAGGTCGATGAGGACTTCGACCCCGAGGAGGAGGACGAGGATGCCTGGCGGTGGCTCGACGACGTGCAGGACCTGCGACTCGTCGGGGTCACGGACGTGCCGGGCGGGTGCGTCGTCGCTCAGCCGTGGGGCTATCAGCCGCAGACCCCCGTGGTCGGCCGGACCCTATCCACGGGGACCATCGCCTACGGGGTGTACGCGAACCCGAAGAGCGGCAATCAGGGCAGCATCTTCACCGACGGGACGATCACCGGCTGGGATCTGCACCCTGGCGGCTCGCCGTGGGAGGACGCCACGAGCGACGAGGTCTTGCTGAGCTACCTGTACCGGTCCAACGCCGCCGCCTACGCCTGCGGTTACGTGGGCCTGTGTCCGCCGAACGCCCGCCCGGTCACCGGCCCGCCCGACGCCTGGGTGCTGCTGCCCGACCGCGACTATTGGCACGACTCCGTCCGCAGCTAGTCCGGCACATGCCTGACGGCATGGCGCCCGGTTTCAGACACGTACGGATCTGCCGCCGAGCGCGCGTTCAGGGACCGACGACCGGATCCGCCGAGATGAGGACGTTGTGTGGTCGTCAGGGAGGGCGTCAGCAATGTAACGACAGCCTGAGCCGCTACTGTTCGGATCATGACGCGCGAAGAATGGGTCCTGCTGATCGCGCAGGTACTAGGTACTCTGGGCACGCTAGCCGCTCTCTGGGTAGCGGTCCTGACCGTCAGGCGTGGAAGCAAACAGGCCCGCGCTGCAGAGAATGCAATGCTCCGCGAGCGCAGGATAGACTTTCAGCTGGGGGTGCTTCGCGATCTTGCCCAGGCCAACCTTCGCCCAGATGGATCTGATGTTGCGATTGGCCATCTAAAATTGCTCGCGGCGATGCTTCCTGTACACATGGTTCCTTTTGCGAGGGTCATGGCTGGCCTCGAAACCACACAAGCTGCCGGCGAACTACGGGACCGCACCGCCGACAGGCTCAAGGAAAATGCCTGTCAAGACTGGAGCACCTACCCTGTCTGGGGAGCGTTCCAGCAGCAGATCCAGGATGAACTCGTCGTCGCTGCGGGCAAGCTAGTTCGCGAGCGTGATTAGCTTCTGAGGACTTCGGCGCCTGTTGGTCGTCATCGTTGTAACCATGCCGTCGCCACCTCAAGCGATCCGAATGTCGAACACCATCATCAGCGTATATAGTTACCTCCATGGCTAGATGGCGGGTCACGTATGTCGACTCGAAGGGTGAGTCGGCTACTCAAGAGATCACGGCTAGCGAAAAGTGGACACAGAATGGGCTCATCGTGTTCGTCAACAGGGAGGTCGTTGGCAGCTTTATGCGGACGGTGCCGATCTGGGAGATCGAGGAGGAACGTGTCACGTCAGCAAAAGTGGTCTCCGGATAGCCTGAGCCGACAGGGGTAATGCACGGCGAGTCGTCTCGCTGCCATGTCTGCCAGGTTGACGATCTCGACCTCGCCGACGCACTAGACTGCCGTTGGCCCCACTTCGGTTGTGCGACCCTTCACAGTTGACCATCGAACCGTCGCGGCGGTTGCCGCTCTCGCATCTGTCCCAGCGGAGTGCATCGACGTTGATCGCCTGTCATCGAAGGCCCCGAGTCGCGCGAGCAGCGGTTCAGGGCCGGTGTTACGCCGAATCGCTGTGTATGAGCTTGGATGAAGTCGACCGCAGCGCAATCAACGCCGGCCGCCCCGCTCTGCCGAGGCGCGTACTACCCTCTACTAGGTGCGGACCATGCGTGCCTCGACCTGGTCAAGGAGTCGGTGGAGCAGATCAGCAAACAAGACGATCTCGCTCGCAAGCGTGGGATCGTCGTAGTTCACCGGGCGATGAGACGAAGGATTCTTGAAAAGCCCGATTGCCCCTTTGAACAGTTCCATCATTGCCACCTGTTCGCCACGGTCGACGGAAGTGTCGGTCAGTGGACCTGGAGCCTTGGGGGAGAACGCCAGTGCCATGAGGTCAGTGCCTAGAACGGAGTTCGACTGCCCTGCTAACTGACGGACTCGGACTTCGACCTCCTTGGTGGCAATGTTTGGCCTCCCAAACGCCAGTGAACGCATCTGCGGCATTGCGGGCGTCGACAATCCGGCGCGGGCCGAAGGCAGATCATCGTGCCCGATTCCACAACGGCATCGTCTGCAACGCGTCGAGCACTGCCCGTTCCAGCGCGTGCGGCTGCCGCTCTGTCATCCGCGACCGTCCACCGGACATGCAGATCAGCCCAGGCGAACGCGTCCTGTGCCCAGACCGCTGCCCGCTTGGGTTTCCCACCGGCCAGCTCGTCGAGGCGTTGCCGGACAAAGTTAGGGTCGGCCAGCGCGCGGTCAAGTACCGCCTCACCCAACCCACTAACAGCGCCCTTACCGCGCCGATACACGGTTAGCCGACCTCGGATGCCCTGCCCACGTCGCTCTCCGGCCATCCCGACGTAGACCAGGCCGCCGGCCGAACCCTGCCGGGCCAGGTACACCCCGGGCAGACGGGGCGCACCGGCCACCGCCTCGCCGAACGGCAGCCACGGCGACCACACAGCCAGACCACCTACCAAGTCATCATCGACCGCTGCCACAGGCCAAGAATGACGCACGCCGTCACCGTCGGCTCGTGCCGATCTCCGCGTCGTTATGACAACCGGACCTAACATCCGCATCTGCCGCGATCAGCGCGGTCTTCGCCTGCTGCACTCGTCGTCCGACTTTGCTGATGACAGCGCGTCCATCGTTCAGCGTTGGTGCGGTTAGTGCGTTCGTTGTGCCACGAAGACGTACTCCCGCCCC
>JAODNL010000351.1 GCA_025465405.1 Pseudonocardiales bacterium
GTCCAGATGAACCGGCTGCCCGCCGCCGTCGGCTCGACGAGGTAGTCCTCGGCGAAGCGCCGCAGCAGCGGGCGGTTCGTCTCGGTGCCGTGGAAGGACTTCCGGCGGCCCTCTTCCCAGCGGAAGAACCGCTCGTGGATGGCGATCGTCCTACCGGGCAGCACGACCGAGCGCGTGGTGCCGACGCCGAACGGGCGCGGCGAGGTCCAGTCCAGCGAATGCAGCCCGAAGCCCCACGCGGCGAGCGCGCGGTCCGAGGTCAGCGAGGCCCACACCCGCTCCGGTGCCACCGGCAGCTCGACGGGGTAGCGGTAGACGTAGGGCGCGGTGTCGAAGAACGTCTCGTCGGCCGCTTCGAGTGGGTACCAGCGCGTCATGGCGGCAGCATGCCCTACCGGGCAGGGAACGTCCTGGTCGCGACGAGCAGCACCCTCTCCCGGTCGCAGCCGGGCCGGCCGACGCGGCGCGCGGTCATCGCCGGTCGACGACCCGCTGGAGCTTTCCCACCGAGCGCTCCAGCGTGTCCGGGTCGATCACCTCGACCGAGACGGAGACACCGACGCGGTCCTTGACTGCCGCCGCGACCTCTGCCGCCGCGGCAGCGCGGCGATCGGCGGTGCAGTCGGCGCGCGCCTCGACACGGATTGCCATCGCGTCCAGGCGCCCGTCCCGCGTGAGCACGAGCTGGAAATGCGGCGCGAGACCTTCGGTGCCCAGCAGGACTTCCTCGAGCTGGGTGGGAAAGACGTTCACGCCGCGCAGGATGATCAAATCGTCGCTACGGCCGGTGATCCGCGCCATGCGACGGAAGGCCGGACGGGCCGTGCCCGGCAGCAGCGTAGTGAGGTCCCGCGTGCGGTAGCGGACGATCGGCAGCGCCTGCTTGGTGAGCGAGGTGAAGACGAGCTCGCCCGGTTCGCCGTCCGGCAGAACCGCGCCGGTGACCGGGTCGACGACCTCGGGATAGAAGTGGTCCTCCCAGATGTGCAGGCCGTCCTTCGTCTCGACGCACTCCTGCGCCACACCTGGACCCATCACCTCGGACAGCCCGTAGATGTCGACGGCATGCAGGTTCAGCCGCTCCTCGATCTCGGCCCGCATCGCCTCTGTCCACGGTTCGGCGCCGAAGATGCCGATGCGCAGAGAGGATTCTCGCGGATCGAGTCCCTGCCGCTCGAACTCGTCGACGAGCGCCAGCATGTACGACGGCGTGACCATGATGATCGACGGCTCGAAGTCGTGGATCAGCTGAACCTGCCGTGGCGTCATCCCGCCGGACATCGGCACGACCGTGCAGCCGAGCCGTTCGGCGCCGTAGTGCGCGCCGAGCCCGCCGGTGAACAGGCCGTAGCCGTAGGCGATGTGGACGGTGTCGCCCGGCCGGCCGCCGGCCGCGCGGATCGAGCGGGCAATCAGGTCGGCCCAGGTGTCGAGATCGCGCTCGGTGTAGCCGACCACCGTCGGCCGGCCGGTCGTCCCGCTCGAGGCATGGATGCGGCGCACGTCCCGCTTCGGCACCGCGAACATGCCGAACGGGTAGTTGTCGCGCAGATCCGCCTTGGTGGTGAACGGGAAGTCGGCAAGGTCGGCCAGCGACCGGCAGCCGGCCGGCTTGATGCCGGCACGGTCGAAGGCGTCGCGGTAGTGCGGCACGTGCTCGTACGCGTGCTTCAGCGTCGACTGCAGGCGTTCCAGCTGCACCGCTCGCAGCTCGTCGAGCCCCATCCGCTCGGCGGCGTCGAGGTCGCCGGCGGCCGGCGCCGCGCCGAGGCGGGTCATCGGGCCTCCCGGTCGATTCGTCGGCTCGTGCCGCGGAACTCGGCGACGACGTCCTCGCCGCGGCGGACCGTGACGTCGTAGATGCCGCTGCGGCCGAACAGGATGCGCTCCTGCGCGCGCGCCTCCAGGACGTCATCGGCGTACGCCGGCGCGACGAAAGTGATGTCGGCGGCGGCGGCGACGGTGACCGGGCCATGACTGTTGCAAGCGCAGGCGAACGCCGTGTCGGCCACGGCAAAGACGAACGCGCCGTGCGCGATGCCGTGGCCGTTGACCATGTCCTCCCGCACCCGCATCACCGCCGTTGCGGTGCCCGGTCCGGACGCGAGCAGCTCGATGCCCAACCCGCGCGAGGCGGCGTCCTCTGCGAGCATACGACGCACGGAATCAGTCACGCCTCACCCTTCCTAACTGACCGAATGGTCGGTTAATAATGGAGGTACCGTACCGGGTGCTGTCAAGGGGCGGCGTCGGAATACCGCCGCCAGGCAGCTCCGTGCACGGATCGTGGTTCACGCCCGCCGACGGCAGTGTGCCCGTCGCCGACGCGGTCACCGGCGACGAGGTCGCGGGGTCTCGTCCGGAGTCGACTCCGCGGCGGCGCTCGACTACGACAGCTGAGCCTGTAATTATCGCGTCACAATCCGTTGAGAGGGTGTCGCCCATGACCGCGGTCCAGATCACGCCCGTCGACGACCCGTCCCGCGACTACGGCGCCAAGGTCGCCGCCGTCGAGCCCGGCGGCGTCGAGCCGATCCCGCTCGATGAACGCCATGGCTCGCCGCTGCAGCTGTTCTGGACGTGGGCCTCGCCGAACCTCGAGTTCGCGACGGTCTTCGTCGGCGTGATCGGTGTGTTGTTCTTCGGCCTCTCGTTCTGGCTGTGCGCCTTGGCTATCGTGATCGGCACGGCCGGCGGCGCGATAACGCAGGGCATCCTGTCGACGTGGGGGCCGAAGCAGGGCCTGCCGCAGATGGTGCTGGGCCGAACCGCCTTCGGGTTCATCGGCAACCTGCTGCCCGCGGGCCTGATGTCGATCACCGCGGGAATCGGCTGGTTCGCGGTCAACAGCGTCAGCGGGGCGCTCGCCCTCAACACCTTGACTCACATGTCCAAGGTCCTGTCGCTGGTGATCATCGTCGGCGTGCAGATCGCCGTCGCCTTCTTCGGGCACAACCTGGTGCAGATATTCGAGCGATTCGCCTTCCCGCTGCTCGCCGTCGTGTTCGTGATAGCCAGCATCGAGGTGCTCAGCAAGGCCCACGTGGGCGCCCATGGCGGGGGCGGCACGCCGACCTTCGCGGCGTTCCTGATCGAGGTCGCCGCCGCGTTCGGCTACGCGGCGGGGTGGAACCCGTACGCCTCCGACTACACCCGGTACCTGAAGCCCGAGGTCAGCTCCAAGTCCGTCGCGCTCTTCGCCGGGCTGGGGATCTTCGTTTCCTGCGTGGCGCTCGAGATCGTCGGTGCCGCATCCGTCACCGCGGTCGCCCACCCGTCGTCGAACCCGACGGCGGACTTCACCAGCATCATGCCGACTTGGATCAGGGATCTGACCCTGCTGGCGATCGCGCTCGGTGCGATCGCCGCCAACGTGCTCAACATCTACTCGGGTGCGATGTCGTTCCTGGCCATGGGTGTCAAGTTGCCGCTCGCGCTGCGGCGCGCCATCGTCGCTCTGGTGTTCGGGACGATCGGTTTCTTCGTCGCGTGGTCCGGCCTGCACGACTCCGGCGCGAAGTACGAGAACTTCCTGCTCGTCATCTCTTACTGGATCGCGCCATGGCTCGGCGTGGTACTCACCGACCGCTGGTTGCGCCGGGGGACCTCGATCGAGCGGGTGCTCGACGATGCTGAACACCGCGGCGCCGCTGAGCAGGCCGGTGTCATCGCGATGGTGGTCGGGATGGCCATCTCGATCTGGCTGTTCGCCAACCAGACATTCCTGCGCGGCGTGCTGGTGACGCACCATCCTGGGCTGGGCGACCTCACCTTCGAGGTCGGTTTCGTGCTGTCCGCCGCGCTGTACTACGGGTTGTTCAAACTCTCGCGGACGCGGCCCGAACGTACATGACCTCGTTCGACCTGCACGGCTGGTTGGCCGTCGCGATCGAGGAGGCGCGCGCCGGGCTCGCCGAGGGCGGCATCCCGATCGGCGGCGCGCTGATCGGGCGCGACGGTGCCGTGCTCGGGCGCGGGCACAACCGGCGGGTCCAGGACGACGACCCGTCCATGCATGGTGAGACGGCGGCATTCCGAAACGCCGGCCGCCAGCCGAGCTATCGCGGAACGACGATGGTGACGACGCTGTCACCGTGCTGGTACTGCAGCGGGCTCGTCCGCCAGTTCGGCATATCGCGGGTGGTGATCGGCGAGGCCCGGACGTTCTACGGAGGTCATGACTGGCTCGCCGAGAACGGCGTCGACGTGGTGCTGCTCGACGATCCGACGTGCTATCGGCTCATGACCGACTTCATCGCCGCCAATCCCGAGTTGTGGAACGAGGACATAGGAGTCGACTGATGGCATCCGTCCCGATCATCGATCTGACCCCGTGGTTCGACGGCGGCGACAGCGGCCGTGGGGCCGTCGCCGCGCAGGTGGACGCCGCGTTGCGGGACGTCGGCTTCCTGCTCGTCACAGGCCACCAGGTGCCCCGCTCGCTGCGCGACGACGTGCGCGCCGCCGCACGAGCATTCTTCGCGCTGCCGGCGGACATCAAGCAGCGCTACGCGGTGACAGTGGGCGGCCGGGGCTGGCTGCCGCCCGGCGTCGAGGCCAACGGCTATGCCGAGGGCACCGAGACACCACCCGATCTCAAGGAGTCATTCGCGGTCGGGGCCGACGAACCGACGGGCGAGGCGGAGGTCGACGGCTACTGGTTCCAGCCGAACGTCTTCCCCGTCGAGGTTCCGGTGCTGAGGGACGCGGTCACCACGTACCTGGCGCACATGCGAGCGCTGGCCGATGAATTGCTGGTGTTGTGCGCCGACGCACTCGGGGTCGACGCGGACTTCTTCACCCGGCACACCCGACACGCCACGCACACCATGAACATCAACTGGTACCCGCCGGTGTCAGTGGCCGGTGCGCCCGAGCCCGGCCAGTTCCGGATCGGGCCGCACACCGACTTCGGCACCGTCACCATCCTGGATCGCGAGCCGGGCCGCGGTGGCCTGCAAGTGTGGACCGAAGGCGGCGGCTGGGAGGACGCGCCGTATCACCCGGACGCGTTCACGATCAATACCGGTGATCTGCTGGCCCGGTGGACCGGCGATCGTTGGAAGTCCAATCGCCACCGCGTGTTGCCGCCGCAGGCCGAGGCTCCGGAGGAGGACCTGGTGTCGCTGGTCTATTTCTACGAAGCCGATCACGACGCGGTCGTCGAGGCTCTGCGGCCGCCGATCGGGAAGCCCAACGACTACCCGCCGGTCGTGTCCGCGGCGTTTCTGCGCGAGCGCCTGGACGCGATCACGATCGGCTGACCGATCCCGGCCCACCGAGCGTCGCAAGTGCCCGGCGAATCTCCGGCGGCACCGGTGTGGGCCGGCGGTCGTCGCGGGACACGTACACGTGCACGAACCGCCCGACGGCGACGGGCTGCTGCGACGCCGCGCCGAACAGGGCGAGGCGATAGACGACGCTGGACGTGCCGAGGTGTTCCAGGGCAACGCCGGCGGTGACGGTTTCGGGAAAGCGGAGCTCCGCGAAGTAACGGCACGACGTCTCGACGACGAGCCCGATCGCCGGCAGAGTGCGGATGTCCACGCCGGAGGCCTCGATCAGCCAGCCATTCACGGCGGTGTCGAACATCGAGTGGTGCACCACGTTGTTGACGTGTCCGTACGTGTCGTCGTCCGACCAGCGAGTGGGGAGCGAGCGCAGCACGGGGAAGTCGTTGCGCCGCAAGGCCGTTGGGTCGGGTTCGGTCATGGGCGCGATGCTGCCAGCTCGTCGTCGACGAGGCGCGGCCGGGACGACTGCCAGCCCGCGGCGAACGCGAGCGCCAGCGCGACGAACAGCAGAGCGAGCGACGGCGCCCAGCTGCCGGTGGCTCCGTACAGCACGCCGAACAGCAGCGGTCCGGTGCCGGCGACGAGGTATCCGATGCCCTGGACGAACGCCGACAAGGCCGCCGTCGTCTCCGCGCTGCGCGCCCGCAGTCCGATCATCGTGAGCGCCAGCGGGAACATGCCGCCACCGATCCCGGTGAACACCATCCACACCCAGGCGCCGCCCACCGGGGCGACCGCGAGGCCAAGATAGGCGACGAGGTAACACAGGCTCAGCGTGATGATCACCCTGCGGTGATGTCGCGGCGCGATGCTCGGCGTCACCATCGACACCGGGATCGAGATCGCGGACAGCAGCGCCACCATCCAGCCCGCGGCGCCCGAACCGACGCCGTGGGCATGCATGAACTTGGCGAACCAGCCGAAGATGATGTACGCCTGGAATGCCTGGAACCCGAAGAACGCCGCGAGCAGCCACCCGGTCTTACTCCGTGCGAGCGCGCCGGCCGACAGTCCGCGCGGCACGGAGGGATCCGGTCGGTCGTCGCGGATCGTCGGTAGCCAGGGCAGAACAGCCACGGCGCTGAGCAGTGCCCACGAACCCAGCCCGGTCCGCCACCCGTCGCCCACGTCACCGATGGGCACGGTGAGCCCGGCGGCCGCCGTCGTGCCGATCGCGAGCGCGGTCGTGTAGACGGCTGTCATCCGGCCGATGCGGTCCGGGAAATGTTGCTTGACGAGGCTGGGCATCAGCACGTTGCTGATCGCGCCGCCGCTGAGCGCGAGCACGCTGAAGAGCAGGAACAGCACCACGTTCGCGACCACCGCGCGGGCCAGCAGGCCGGCGGTCATCAACCCGAGTGCAGCGACGAGCAGGCGGTGCGCGCCGTACTGGTGCGACAGGCGGGGGGTCAGCGACCCGATCACCGCGAAGCAGATCACCGGCAGTGTTGTGATCACGCCGGCGACCACGCTGGTCGTGCGCAGCCCGGACTGCAGTTGGTCGAGCACCGCGCCGACACTGGTGACCGCCGTGCGCATGGACAAGCCGGTCAGGACGAGCGCGCCGACGAGCAGCAGATCCCCCCGCCGGCGAGTGATCGTCGCGTTCAGGAGGTGCTGCTCCCACGCCAGAGGTCGATGCCGCCCTCGACGGCGTACCGGTCGATCGCGGCGAGCTCGTCGTCGGTGAAGGCGAGGCGATCCAGCGCCGCAACGCTGTTCTCCAGCTGCGCGACGCTGGATGCCCCCACGAGCACCGACGTCACCCGCGGGTCGCGCAGCGCCCAGGCCAGCGCCAGCTGCGCGAGTGACTGGCCGCGTTCCCGCGCGAGTGCGTCGAGCTCCCGGATGTGGGTCAGGTTCTGCTCGGTCAACAGGTCCTGCGAGAGCGACGAGTTCTCGGCCATCCGCGAGTCCGAGGGCACGCCGTCGAGGTACTTCGAGGTCAGCATTCCTTGCGCCAGCGGGGAGAACGCGATGCAGCCGGCACCGATCTCCTCCAGCGTGTCGAGCAAGGCGTCCTCGATCCAGCGGTTGAGCATCGAGTACGACGGCTGGTGGATCAGCAGCGGCGTGCCCATCTGGCGCAGGATCGTCGCGGCCTCGCGCGTGCGTTCCGGCGAGTACGACGAGATGCCTACGTACAGCGCGCGCCCCGACTGCACGGCTGTGTGCAGCGCGCCCATCGTCTCCTCGAGCGGCGTGTCGGGATCGAAGCGGTGGGAGTAGAAGACATCGACGTAGTCGACGCCGAGCCGGGCCAGCGACTGGTCGAGCGAAGCGAGCAGATACTTGCGCGATCCGAACTCGCCGTAGGGGCCGGGCCACATGTCCCAGCCGGCCTTCGTCGAGATGAACAGCTCGTCGCGGTAGGGCTTGAAGTCCGTCGCGAGGACCCGTCCGAAGTTCGCCTCAGCGGATCCGTAGGGGGGCCCGTAGTTGTTCGCGAGGTCGATATGCGTGATGCCGAGGTCGAAGGCCCGCCGCAGGATCGCGCGCTGGGTGTCCAGCGGCCGGTCGTCACCGAAGTTGTGCCAGAGCCCCAGCGAGATCGCCGGCAGCTGTATGCCGCTGCGCCCGCAGCGCCGGAAGGTGACGGAGGTCGGCGAGTCGTAGCGGTCGGGGGCGGCGAGGT
>JAODNL010000353.1 GCA_025465405.1 Pseudonocardiales bacterium
TTGGACTTGCTCCGGTTGCAACGCCAACACAGCGTCTGCAGATTTTCCTCGGCCGAGAGACCACCCCGCGAGACCGGTACGATGTGATCCACCTCGAGAAGCAGGTGCGGTTCGGCCATGACCGAGACCGAGCAGTTCTGGCAGGTGTAGTTGTCGCGCGTCTTGATCGCGATGCGCAGTCGCGCTGTCACGAGCGCACGCTGCCCGGCAGCGCTCTTGCGCCAGCGAATCTTGTCGCTAAGCGTACTGATCAGTGCATCTATCGTCGGGCTGTTTAAGGTCACGGTCGTCTTCTGCGAACTATTCCCGCCTGCACTGACGTACTCGAAGATGTAGACGGGGTAAGGGATGGCGATTGGCGCGAGCTCGACGCCGATCTCGATCATGAACTGTTTCTCATAGTGCTTGAGGATGAACTTGGGCGGGTTAACCATCTGAGCGATGGACGCTTCGCGCTGGCGCAGGTTGTCAACGGCCGACTCAAGTCGTGCAATGCTCTCACCAAGGTTCTCGACGCTCTCCAGGCTCGGCTCGTCGGGCTTCACGTTGAAGTACTTCATGACGTACTTGAGCGGGTCCGCGCTGGCATTTCGGACCACCTGCAACGAGCAGTTGTGTACGTTCGGCGCCGCGAGGTTCGCCACGTTGCGGTCGCGCCTGTACTTCCACTGGCTCGTGTTCTGAAAGAACGCGAGATGCGCCTGCGCCCCCGAGCTTGAACCGCCAATTGCGAACGTTCCACCGCTGCGAATCTCCGAGGCGTACCCCGAGATCTCGTTGTGCTCGTTGACGACGGAGCCGATCTCTCGCTTGTGGGCTTGGAACTCCTCGCTTGCAAAGTAGCGCTTCATGCGGATGAAGCGGGTCACTCGGTACGCCACGTAGGCGAACAGAATGAGGAAAACGATCGTCACGGCCGCGCCACCAGAGTTGGACTGCGCCTGCTGAACAGCTTGATGCGCGCCGTATGCCATCTGAGCCTTTGCTCCAACCCCTCGTGACCGCCGAAATGGCGATCTTCCCCCAGTCCCGGCGAGAGCGTACTGCCTGTCACCGACATGGTTCTATGAAATCCGCCAACCCCATGCTGGGTGACGTCCACGACTGGCCGAGTCCGAAAGCTCGTCGGCAGACTCGTATCGAACTCGCCCCGCGCCATAGCGATGCGTCTGCGCGATCGTTAGCCAAAGAGTTCGCTTGCAGATCGACGGTTTTTTCAGTCGCTTGGCACTGGTGGGATCGAGCCAATGTCGGTAGCGACTCCGATCGTTCCGATGGGGTACGGCGGCTCGTGGTAGGGCTGGGCGGACTGCTTCAGCTTCAGCATTGTGTCTGTACCCAGCTCGGCGAACAGCTCCTGCTGGAGTGGATACAGATGCTCCTCCCAGATGCGCTCCGCCAGTCGCTGCGCGAGAGCCTCGAAGCCGGCCTCGAAGTCCGCGAGTTCCGGAATCACTCTGGTCGTGAGCCGCACCCGAATGGTCGGCGCGTTGACTCCGAAGTTGCCCCACAGCAGGTGCGTGCTGATGGTCTCGAGGCGCTTGTCGACCCGATGGCCCACGTGTTTGTCGCGCCACCAGAGCGCAGTCTTATGGACTGCCAGCTCGTCGTCGGTTAAGGCGTCCAGCAGCGGCCGAATCTTCGCTTGGGGTGTGCGGGTGCCGTCGGCAAAGCATCTGGCGTAGGTGATCACCGCACCATCGAGCAGGCCGCGCCGGGCGAAGTAGTGTGCCGGATCCTTGCCCAGCTCGGAGCGCGTGTGCATGATCTGGGCCGCGTGGCGCATGTCCCACCAGGCCGAACTGTAGTGCCCGATCTGGGTTGCAAGCCTGCCCTCAAGAGTGTTCTCCAGGTCGCCGATCGCCATCGTCCGATGATCTCGTGACTGAGTTGGCGTGGATCGGCGCCGCGCCGTCACATCCCGTGGCGCGGCAAGCGGTCTTCTCCCGCTGCGCCTCTAGCGCTCACGCCGACAGATTCATATGCGCCCGGCTGGAGGGCGGCGGCGACCGCGCGTATCGACGGTGATGCGCGTGGTCTTCGGCCGACTTCGACCTGTCGGCAGCGTCGCGGTGGGGCGGGGTTACTGCGCGTACGGTGCTTGCCGGCGTGTCCGTCGTCTGGTCGCGATCGCGGGCCACAGCACGGCCACGACCGTCTCGGGGATCTTCTTCTTGCTGTCGCCTCGGTAGAAGGCGGCGAAGTAGCTTCCGAAGCACATGGTGGCGATGGTGTGCTTGTCGATGTCGTCGGACACTGCCCCGCGTTCCTGGAGCTGCGACAGCACGTTTTCGACCAGAGTGACGCGTGGTTCGACTGCGTGCTTGCGAAGGATCTCGAGTAGTTCTGGGGTGCGGACCGCCTCGCCGGCGAAGTTGCCCATCAGCACCATGGCGTCCGGGTTGAAGTACGCGGGATCTAGGCGGCGGACAGCCTCAACGAGTGCTTCCCGTGGCTCGAGGCGGCTTAGGTCGAGGCCGTCCATGTCGCGCTGCTTGCGGAAGCCGTAGTCGAGCGCGTCGGTGACGAGCTCGAATTTGTTGCTCCACCGCCGGTAGAGCGTGGGGCGACTGACACCCGCGTCGGCTGCTATGTCGCCAATGGTCATGCGCGAATAGCCGTCTTGGACGAGGCGGGCACGGGTGGCGAGGATGATCGCTTCGTCGAGCGCGGGGTCGCGTGGTCGGCCGCCGGCACGCGAACCGGCGGTTTCGGCGTGCTCGTTCGTCGCTGCGCGCGCTTGGGCCATGTTTCCTTCTCGCAGACGGTGGTCGGGTGCCAACCTATCCAGTTCCGTTACAGGCGCTTGCCATTACCTCTATGGTTACATACGCTAATCGTAACGTAACTGTCGTCGGGGAGTACGAAGAGGGCAGCAGGCGAGAGAGCGATACAGAGAGGTGTCCCAAGATGAAGGCGATCGTGGTAACGGACCAGGCGGCGGGAACGGCCGGGATGACGCTGGTGGAGCGGCCCGAACCGCCGGCAGCGATCAACGATGTCATCGTTCAGATTCATGCATCGGGATTCGTCCCGACCGAAATGGAGTGGCCCTCGACCTGGACCGATCGCGCCGGACGTGACCGAACACCGTCGATCCCCGGGCACGAGCTGGCCGGAGTGGTCACCGCACTCGGCTACGGCACGACGGGACTGTCGGTGGGACAGCGGGTGTTCGGCCTCTCGGACTGGCATCGCGACGGCACCCTGGCAGAGTATGTGGCGATCGAGGCGCGCAACCTCGCGCCGCTGCCGGGCGACGTCGACTTCACCGTCGGCGCGAGTCTGCCAATCTCGGGCCTGACCGCGTGGCAGGGACTGTTCGAACACGGCCGCCTGCAGGCCGGGCAGAGCCTCCTCGCGCACGGCGCGGCCGGCGCAGTCGGGACGATGGTGACCCAGCCCCCCCGCGCGGCCGGTGGGTACGTCATCGGCCCCGGCCGCGCGCCCGACCGTCAGAAGGCGCTCGACTTCGGCGCCCA
>JAODNL010000372.1 GCA_025465405.1 Pseudonocardiales bacterium
CGCCACGAGTGGGGCAGCGGCCGGGCGGCGAATCGGGGCCGCGGGTGGGGGCGGTCGGGGCCGCGGGTGCCGGCGGCCGGAGCCGGGTAGGTTCGCAGCCATGACGAGCTCGCTGGACGCCGCGATCATTCCGATCACGCTGACGGTCAACGGCCGCATCGGCCTCACGCTATGGGCGCCGCCGTGGGAGGACGACGACGACGAACAGTGGCAGGGCTTTCTCGGCGACGGCGCCAAGATCCTGCTCTACCCGAACACCCGCGAACTGGCGGGGTTCATCGCGTCGGGCGAGGAGAACGACCTGTCGGATCATCCCGGGTGGGGGTACATCCAGAAGCTCACCCCCGATGAGCTGCGGCCGGGCAGCGAGGACAACTACGACCTCGACCAGGTATACGAATGGGCCTCCGGCGAGCCTGATCCGGTCCGTGTCTCGGCTCTGGCCAATGTGGTCGACATGGTCGCGAAGATCGCCGACTGCTGCGACGACGGGGCGCTGCGCCGGCTGGTCGAGAACACGCCCGCCTACGAAGAACTGGTCGACGAGGACGTCAGCTACCAGGGCAAGGAGGGGCGCAAGCGCTGGAACGAGCTCGGCGACACCATCGCGGACTCCTGGGAGCGGGCCATCTCCCGCGTCGATTCCTGGCTGTCGTGGCAGGGCGACTTCTCGAACACGGACCTGGAGAGCGAAACGGTCTGGGATCGAGTGGGCGCCGAACCGATCGAGATCGTGCTTCCGGACGCGACGTACCTGACGGTGCGGGGCGAGGTCACCGTCGACGCCGAAGACGACGACACCGAAGCCGCGTTCCTCGGCACCGAGGACAACGTCGCCGTGTTCACCGATGTCGCGGACCTCGCGCGCTACTGCCGTACCGCGGAGGAGCATCGGCTCTGGAAGCTGGAGTGGTGGTCCGAACTCGCCGACGTCGACGACGACGAGGTCTTCCAACCTGGCCTGGACGCCAGCTTCGACCTGCGCAAGCCGTCGGAGCGAGGCGCGACGCTGCTGCGCGAGCTGATCGCGTTCTGCAACCTCGACGTCCCCACGGACACGCTGGACGCGACGATCGACAAGGACGACTGGCGGGACGTGCTCTCCGAGGTCGAGACCTGCCTCCAACCCCAGGATTAGCTCGCGAGGTGCGAGCGCACCTCAGGCGCGGAGGAGCGGACCGCGTCGGCGGCCTCATCGTCGTGGCGTGCCTGCGAGGCGCGCTCAGCCTGCACCCGGGCCGTGTACTGCGCGACCTCGCGCTCGCGGGTCGCCGGATCCCATCCCAGGATGTCGCCGATCGTCTCGGCGACGACGCCGGCACACTCGACCCCGCGGTGCGGGTACTCGATAGAGATACGGGTACGCCGGGTCAGCACGTCCTCCAGGTGCAGAGCGCCCTCGTGCGTCACGGCGTACCGGATCTCGGCCATGAGGTAGTCCGGTGCCCCGGGCACCGTGGCCAGCAGCGCACGGTCGGCCAGCCCCGGGTCGAGCACGTCGCGGATCATCGAGCCGTACCGGTCCAGGACGTGCGTGACGCGGTATGGATGCAGGCCGTACTCGGCCGCCAGCGCATCGACCTGGTTACGCATCGCGAAGTATCCGTCCGCGCCGAGCAGCGGCACCCGGTCGGTGCATGACGGCGCCACGCGACGCGGCAGGTCCTCGGACGCGGCGTCGACGGCGTCCGCGGCCATCACCCGGTAGGTGGTGTACTTGCCGCCGGCGATCGAGATCAAGCCGGGCACCACCCGCGCCACCGCGTGCTCGCGCGACAGCGCCGACGTCTCCTCGGACTCACCCGCCAGCAGCGGTCGCAGGCCCGCGTACACGCCCTCGATGTCGTCTGCCGTGAGCGGCGACACGAGCACGGCGTTGACGCAGTCGAGCAAGTAGTCGATGTCGGACTTCGTGGCCGCCGGATGCGCCAGGTCGAGATTCCAGTCGGTGTCGGTCGTGCCGATCAACCAGTGGTTCTTCCACGGGATGACGAACAGGACCGACGATGTCGTGCGCAGGATCAGCCCGGCGTCGCCGATGATCCGCTCCCGGGGCACGACGACGTGAACGCCCTTCGACGACCGCACCCGAAACCGGCCGCGACCTCCGGACATGGCCTGAATCGTGTCGGTCCACACGCCGGTGCAGTTGAGCACGACACCGGCCTGCACCGTCGCGTCGCGGCCGTCCTCGGCGTCGCGGATCTGCACTCCGACGACGCGATCGGACTCGCGCTGGAACCCGACCGCCTGCGTGGACGCGCGCACCACGGCGCCGTAACGCGCGGCGGTCCGCGCAACGGTCAGCGTGTGCCGCGCGTCGTCGGCCTGCGCGTCGTAGTACCGGACGGCACCGACCAGCGCGTGCGGCTTGAGGCCGGGGAACATGCGCAGTGCGGCGCGCCGGCTGAGGTGTTTCTGGCCCGGCACGCTGCTGTGGCCGCCCATCGTGTCGTAGAGAGCCAGGCCGGCGGCGACATAGGGCCGCTCCCAGCCGCGATGCGACAGCGGGTACAGGAACGGCACCGGCTTGACCAGGTGCGGCGCGATGCGGGTGGTCATCAGCTCCCGCTCGCGCAACGCCTCGCGCACCAGGCCGAACTCCAGCTGCTCGAGGTAGCGCAGCCCGCCGTGGAACAGCTTGGACGAGCGGCTCGACGTGCCTGACGCGAAGTCGCGCGCCTCGACCAGGGCGACCGACAGGCCGCGAGTGGCCGCATCCAACGCCGCCCCCGCGCCGGTGACCCCACCGCCGATGACGACGACATCGAAGGTATCGCCGGAGAGCCGGTGCCATGCGGCCTCGCGATAGGCGGCGTCGAGGCGGGACGCGGCGCCGCCCTTCGGGATCGTGGGGACCGCGGATTCCACTCATGGCACGCTACTGCAATGCCCGGACCCGCCCCCGTCGTCGCGGCAATCGACCAAGGGACGACGTCCACCCGGTGCATCCTCTTCGACCACGACGCCCGCATCGTCGCCGTGGAGCAGGTGGAGCACCGCCAGCACTTCCCGCGCGCGGGCTGGGTGGAGCACGACGCCGCCGAGATCTGGTCGAACGCCCGCGCGGTGCTCGCGGGTGCGGTCGCCCGCGCCGAGCTGCGGGCGGGCGACGTGGCGGCCGTCGGGGTGACGAACCAGCGCGAGACCGCCGTGGTCTGGGATCGCACCACCGGTGTCCCGGTCGGCCCGGCGATCGTCTGGCAGGACACCCGCACGCAAGCGATCTGCGACCGGCTGGGGGCGCTCGGCGGTGGCGCCGAGCGATACCGGGCCCGCGTCGGGCTGCCGCTCGCGACCTATTTCGCCGGGCCCAAGGTGCGCTGGTTCCTCGACAACGTCGACGGCGCGCGTGCCCGCGCCGAGCGCGGTGAGCTGGCGTTCGGCACGATCGACAGCTGGCTGGTCTGGAACCTCAGCGGCGGCACCCACGTCACCGACCCGACCAACGCGTCGCGCACCATGCTGATGGACCTCGACACGCTCGCCTGGGACGCAGACATTGCGGCGGAGATGGGCATCCCGCTCGACATGCTGCCCGAGATCCGCTCGTCGTCCGAGGTCTACGCGCGCGTCCGTGAGCGTGGCCCGCTGGCCGGGGTGCCGATCGCCGCGATCCTCGGCGACCAGCAAGCGGCGACGTTCGGCCAGGCGTGCCTGCAACCCGGCGAGGCCAAGAACACCTACGGCACCGGGAACTTCCTGCTCCTGAACACCGGCACGTCGAAGGTGCTCAGCGAGAACGGCCTGCTGACGACCGTGTGCTACGCGCTGCCCGACCAGCCGCCCGTCTACGCGCTGGAGGGCTCGATCGCGGTCACCGGATCGCTGGTGCAATGGCTGCGCGACAACCTGGGCATCATCGGCAGTGCGGCCGACATCGAGCCGCTGGCGCGTTCGGTGGACGACAACGGCGGCGCGTACTTCGTACCGGCGTTCTCAGGACTTTTCGCGCCCTACTGGCGGGCCGAGGCGCGGGGCGCTGTCGTGGGCTTGACCCAGTTCGTCAACCGCGGGCACATCGCGCGAGCGGCGCTGGAGGCCACCGCGTTCCAGACCCGCGAGGTGGTCGACGCGATGAACGCCGACTCCGGCGTCGCGCTCACCGAGCTGAAGGTCGACGGTGGCATGGTCGGCAACGAGCTGCTCATGCAGTTCCAGGCCGACATCCTCGATGTTGAGGTGGTGCGACCGGTCGTCGCCGAGACGACCGCGCTCGGCGCGGCCTACGCGGCCGGCCTGGCCGTGGGTTTCTGGGCGTCGACGGACGAGATCGCGGCGAACTGGACGGCCGGGCGACGGTGGCAGCCGGCAATGGACCACGTTCTGCGCGAGACGCTCTACGCCGAATGGAAGCGGGCCGTCACCAAGACGTTCGACTGGGTGACGCCCTGACCCTGGCCCGCATCCCACGGAACAGCGCCGCCGCGGGATGCGTTCTGGAAGAACTGTGAGCACACTTGCGACCGTCCCGCTGTCCATCCTCGATGTGGCTCCGGTCGGCGAGGGATCCACACCGGCCGAGGCCGTCCAGGCGACGGTTGCGCTCGCCCGCCGCGCCGACGAACTCGGCTTCACCCGCTTCTGGGTCGCCGAGCACCACGGCATGCCGGGCATCGCCAGCTCGGCGCCGGCCGTGCTGATCGGGGCCGTGGCCGCCGCAACTGAGCGCATCCGGGTGGGCTCGGGCGGGGTCATGCTGCCCAACCACGCGCCCCTGGTCGTCGCCGAACAGTTCGGCACGCTCGCGGCGCTGTACCCCGGCCGGATCGACCTGGGCCTGGGACGCGCGCCCGGCACGGACCAGCGCACCGCAGCCGCGCTGCGCCGGTCGGCGGCCCCGCTGGGACCCGACGACTTCCCGCAGCAGCTCGGCGAGCTGGCCTGCTTCCTCACCGGCGAGTTCCCGGACGGCCACCCGTACCGGAGCGTCCACGCGGTCCCCGAGCCGGCCGAGGCGCCACCGATCTGGCTGCTCGGCTCGAGCCTGTACAGCGCCGAACTGGCCGGGATCCTGGGCCTGCCGTTCGCGTTCGCGCACCACTTCAGTGGCACGAACACGCTTCCCGCATTGGATACCTACCGCGGCGCGTTCCGCCCGTCGGCGTCCCTCGACGAGCCACACGCGATGGTGACGGTCCAGGTCGTCTGCGCGGCCGACGACGCCGAAGCGGACCGGATCGCACTGCCAGCCGCGCTGTCGTTCCTGCGGCTGCGCCAGGGACGGCCCGGCCGGTTGCCGACACCGGAGCAGGCCGAGGCATACCCGTGGCGCGCCGACGAGCGCGAGTTCGCCGCGCAGCGCCGCGACGGCCAGGCGATCGGCAGCCCGGAGACGGTTCGCGCGTCGCTCGCGGCGCTGATCGACGCGACGGCGGCCGACGAGCTGATGATCACGACGATCGTCCACTCCCCGGCCGACCGGTTGAGATCGACCGAACTCGTACGCGGACTGTTCACCGACGCGAGCTACGCCACAATGACCTGATGCCGCGCCGCGCCTGCCTGCTCGCCACCTCCGGCCTGCTCGCACTCACGGCGTGCACATCCGGGCAGGCGACGCCTGATCGCACCACCACCCCGACGACCGAGCGGTCCACCTCGGCCGCCCCGTCCAGCCCGTCCAGCCCGCCCAACCCGGCAAGCTCGACCAGCGCACCGAGCAACGCAACGCCGACGTCGAGCGCGCCGGTGCTCACCACGGCGCAGCGGGTCCTCGGCCAGATGACGCAGGCGCAGCGCGTCGGCCAGCTGTTCATGGTCGACTGCCCGACTTCGGGCCCGACCGAGGCCACCATCGCCGCGATCGCGAGCTACCACGTCGGATCGGTGATCCTCGACGGGACGAGCTACCTGAGCCAGCAGCAGATCGCCGCCACCAGCGCCGGCCTGCAGCAGCTGGCGCCGGCCGGCGTCGGCCTGTTCGTCGCCACGGACCAGGAGGGTGGGCTCGTCCAGCGGCTGCGCGGCCCAGGGTTTTCCGCCATCCCGAGTGCCGTGCAGCAGGGCATGTCCGCGCCGTCGACGCTGCGGTCCGACGCGCGGCAATGGGGGTCCGAGCTGCGGGCGGCCGGCGTCAATGTCGATCTCGCTCCGGTGCTCGACACGGTCCCGCCCCACTCCGGCGGCAACCCGCCGGTCGGCGATCTCGACCGCGAGTACGGACACGACCCCGTCACCGTGAGCAGCCACGGCGGCGCGGTGGCCCAAGGACTCTCCGACGCCGGCGTGGACCCGACCGTCAAGCACTTCCCCGGTCTCGGCCGGGTCTCCGGAAACACCGATCTCGCGTCCGGCGTGCTCGACACGGTGACGACCCGGCACGACCAGTACCTTGCTCCGTTCGCCGACGCGGTCCGTTCCCGGGTGCCGTTCGTGATGATCTCGACGGCGATCTACACCAGGATCGATCCGGACCGTCCGGCGGCCTTCTCGCCGACGATCGTCACCGGGATGCTGCGCGGCGACCTGGACTTCGGCGGCGTGATCATCAGCGACGACGTCGGGATCGCCAAGCAGCTCAGCGACTACTCGATCGGTGGCCGAGCGGTGTCGTTCATCGCCGCCGGGGGCGACATCGTGCTCACCGTCGACGCCACCCAGACCGGCGAGATGACGGCCGCGGTGCTGGCCCGCGCCCGGCGCGATCCGGCGTTCAAGCGGCAGGTGGACGCCGCGGCGCTGGCCGTCCTGCGGGCCAAGCAGGATCGTGGCCTGCTGCACTGATCAGGCCGTGAGTGCGGCGTAACCGGGCTTGATCTGGTCGTTGATGATGGCGAGCCGGTCGTCGAACGGGATGAACGCACTCTTCATCGCGTTGATCGTGAACCACTGCAGGTCACTCCAGTCGTAGCCGAACGCATCGACGAGCAGGGCCATCTCGCGCGTCATCGACGTGCCGCTCATCAGGCGGTTGTCGGTGTTGACGGTGACCCGGAACCGCAGCTTGCGAAGCAACCCGATCGGGTGCTCCTTGATCGAGGGCGCGGCACCGGTCTGCACGTTGGAGGACGGGCACATCTCCAGCGGGATCCGCTTGTCCCGGATGTACTGCGACAGCCGGCCGAGCTTGCCGCCGGCGGTGATGTCGTCGACGATCCGCACGCCGTGGCCGAGGCGGTCGGCGCCGCACCACTGGATCGCCTCCCAGATCGACGGCAGGCCGAACGCCTCGCCGGCGTGGATGGTGAAGTGGAAGTTCTCGCGGCGCAGGAACTCGAACGCGTCGAGATGGCGGGTGGGCGGGAAACCCGCCTCCGCGCCGGCAATGTCGAAGCCCACGACGCCGACGTCGCGGTAGGCCACCGCCAGCTCGGCGATCTCGCTGGAGCGCGCCGCATGCCGCATTGCCGTCACGATCGCGCCCACCCGAATCGTCTGCCCCTTCGCCGCCGCCGCCTGCTCGCCGGCCCGAAAACCGGCCAGCACCACGTCGACGACCTGCTCGAGGCTCAGCCCCGTGTCGACGTGCTGCTCCGGCGCCCATCGGATCTCGGCGTAGACGACGCCGTCGTCGGCCAGATCCTCCACCGCCTCGCGGGCCACCCGGGTAAGGCCGGCCGCGGTCTGCATGACGGCGACGGTGTGCACGAACGTCTCGAGATACCGTTCGAGCGATCCCGAATCGGCCGCGTCGCGGAACCACCCGGCCAGCTCGATCGCGTCGGTCGAGGGCAGCGCCAGGTAGCCGATCTCCGCGGCCAGTTCGATCACGGTCCCCGGCCGGACGCCCCCGTCCAGGTGATCATGCAGGAGTACCTTCGGTGCGCGCCGGATCGCGGAATCGTCAAGAGGGGTCGCCATGCTCCAACGCTATCGAGTCGGTTCCCGACGGTCTCGTCCGTTTCATGCGGCGCTCACACCACTTGGGTGGTATGCCTGACGGCAGAAATAGCATCGAACCGGACAACCTAGCCAATCGGGGATTGCATGCAGCAGGCAGCCGTGTCGGTACGCGGCCTCGTCAAGCGCTTCGGCGACGTCGAGGCGGTCCGCGGCATAGACCTGGAGATCCCCGCCGGGGAGGTTTTCGGGTTCCTCGGTCCCAACGGGGCCGGCAAGTCGACGACGATCAGCATGCTGTGCACCCTGCTCACCCCCACCGCCGGCACGGCCGAGGTTGCCGGGCACGACGTGGTCCGCGAGCGTGATCAGGTGCGCCGCAACATCGGGCTCGTCTTCCAGGACACGACGCTGGATTCCTACCTGACCGGCGAGCGCAACCTGCGGCTGCACGCCGAGCTGTACGGCGTGGCGCGGGAAGTCATCGCCCCGCGGATCCACCAGGTGCTGGACATGGTCGGGCTCTGGGACCGCCGGGCCAGCAAGGTCGCGACCTACTCAGGCGGCATGAAACGGCGGCTCGAGATCGCCCGCGGCCTGCTGCACTCGCCGCGCGTGCTCTTCCTCGACGAGCCGACCGTCGGTCTGGATCCGCAGACGCGCGCCTCGATCTGGAGCTACATCGCGGAGCTGCGCAAGGCCGAGGACATCACGATCTTCATGACCACCCACTACATGGACGAGGCCGAATACTGCGACCGGATCGCGATCATGGACCACGGCCGGGTCATCGCGCTCGACACTCCGGAGGCACTCAAGGGCAGCGTCGGCGAGGATCGCATCCAGATCCACACCGACGACGACACCGCGGCGATCATCGCCCTTGACCAGCACTTCAGCATCGCCGCGACCATCGCTGAAGGCGCCGTGACGTTCCGGGTCGCACAGGGCGAGGCGTTCGTGCCTCGCCTGTTCGCTGAATTCCCGATTACGATTCGCGCGGTGAGCGTCGCCCGGCCGTCCCTCGATGACGTCTTCATGTCCTATACCGGCTCGACGATCAGGGACGCCGAGGCCGGCGCGACCGACCGGCTGCGGCAGTCGGCACAGATCTTCGGCCGGAACCGCTGATGTCGGCCACGTCGCTGCCCATCGCCACGGTTCGCGTCCCCGCGCGCTCGGCGTCCAGTGAGCTGCGGGCAATCAAGATCGTGTGGGAGCGGGAGGTCGTGCGGTTCGCCAGCGACCGGCTGCGCATGATGACCTCGCTGTTCCAGCCACTGTTGTTCCTTTTCGTACTCGGCACGGGCCTGTCACACATCGCGTCCGCCGGCACCGGTGGCCTGAACCTCCGGACGTTCCTGTACCCCGGCATCCTGGCCATGGCCGTGCTGTTCACGGCGATGTTCTCCGCCGCGTCGATCGTGTGGGACCGCGAGTTCGGCTTCCTGCGAGAGATGCTGGTTGCGCCGGTCCGACGCAGTTCCATCGTGATCGGCAAGTGCCTGGGCGGGGCCACGGTAGCGACCTTCCAGGGCGTTCTGGTGATCTGCCTGGCCGGGCTCGTCGACGTCCCGTACGCGCCGACGCTGATCCTCGAAGTATTCGTCCTGCAGGCGCTGCTGGCCTACACGTTGACCGCGTTCGGCGTGATGGTCGCGGCGCGCATCAAGCAGATCCAGTCGTTCATGGCCCTGACCCAGATGCTGATCATGCCGCTGTTCTTCGTCTCCGGCGCGATGTTCCCGGTGACCGGGCTGCCCGCCTGGCTCACCTTCCTCAACCGCATCGACCCGCTCACCTACGCCGTGGACCCGATCCGCCGCGCCGTGTTCAACCACCTGGACCTCACCGCCGCGCAGCGGGCGCGGCTGGACCCCGGCGTGACCTGGCTCGGCTGGCACGTCCCCCCGCTGCTCTGCGCGGCCGTGGTCGCCGCCCTCGGGATCGCGATGACCGCCGTCGCGATCGCGGAGTTCAGCCGCAGCGATTAGAGCAGCGATTAGCGCCACGATTAGCGGCACCATGGGTGGATGAGCCAGCCCACGTCACTGCCCACTATTGCCGTCCACGGCACGGCGCTGCGATCGGTCGCGCCGGACTCCTTTCTGATCGTCGCGCGCGTCATCGTGGAGGCATCGCAGAGCGGTGCCGCGGCGGACGCGCTCGTCCAGCGCTACGCGGCCCTCGAGGCGGCACTCGCCGCACTCGACCTGGACGTCGACATACAGCGCGGACCGGTGACCAGCTACGAGGACGTCTCTCCCGACGCCGGCCGAGGCCCGATGTGGCGAGCCATGCGCGACATGACGCTCACCGGGCGCGACACCAGTCAGGCGGCGGCGCTTGCGGGCGCCCTCGGACGAGTCCCCGACACGGCCATCGAAGGTCCGCACTGGCAGATCGAAGGCGACAACCCGGCACATCACGAGATCCAAGCCGACGCGGTGCGCGAGGCTCTGGCCCGCGCCGAACGCTACGCCGCGGCGCTCGGTGGCACGCTGGGCCGGCTCGTCGAGCTGTCCGACACCGAGGTGGGCAGCGGGCGGCACATGGTCTTTGCCGCGTCGGCCCGCGCCGCCGACCACGGCCCCGGGTTGGAGACGCTCGACTTCACGCCGCAGCCGATCGAGCTGCACGCCTCGGTCCAGGCCCGATGGTTCCTCACGCCGCTCGACTGACCGCTAACCGATCCGGTCGAGGATCAAGGGCGAGGCCGGCTGCACGGTGCCGATCTCGAAC
>JAODNL010000395.1 GCA_025465405.1 Pseudonocardiales bacterium
CATCCGGCCCGGCGCCGGAGGTTCGTCCCGCCTCGCCGGCGCGAACGGTGCCGGGTCGATCCGGGTTGTGGCGACACAAGTGGGCCGACCGTACCTATCTCGCCGGCGCCGAGGCCGGCGACTCGACACCCCTGTTCATCGCCGGCGACGGCACCGTGCTGGAGACCAGCCGGGGCAACGTGTTCCTGCTTCGCGACGACGGCACGCTGGTCACGCCACCGCTGCGAGACGACCTGCTGCCCGGCGTGACCCGGCGCGCCCTCCTGGACGCCGCACGTGATTGCGGTCGGCCCACCGACATCCGAGCGTTCGACGTCGACGAGCTGATGGGCTGCGTGGCGTTCTGGACAAGCAGCCTGAGTGGCGCGGTCCCGATCGAATCCGTCGACGGCACCATGCTGCCGCGCAACGACGACCAGGTCGCGCGGTTCGCGGCGGCGCTGGTTTTCGGTGGCGAACCGTCCGTTCGTTAGGTAGACTAACGATTGTGACGACAGCGACGAAGGGCACGATCTCCGAACTCGCTGCTGTGCTTCGCCCATCGCTGCTGCGACTGACGCGCATCGTCCGCAACCAGCGCGTCGACATGTCCATCACCCTGACCCAGCTGTCCGCGATGGGCACGCTGCACAAGCACGGGCCGATGAGCGCAGGCGAGCTCGCCGCATGTGAGCGTGTCCAGCCGCCGTCGATGACCAAGGTTCTGGCCAACCTCGAGGAGCGCGGCCTGGTGCGCCGCGAAGCCCATCCGACCGACCGCCGTCAGGCGATCATGTCCATCACCGGCGAGGGCGTCGCCCTGCTCGAGTCCGAGCGCCGCTCCCGCGACGCGTGGCTGTCTCAGCGGCTGGCTCAGCTGACGCCGGAGGAACGTGCCCTGATCCGCAACGTCATCCCAGTGTTCGACAAGCTGGCCCAATTGTGACCGCGGTTGCGGCCGGCCGGCCCACTGCATCGCACCCCGGCCCGTCGCAACCCGAGCGAAGCGGCATGTTCCGCTCGCTGAAGGTGCGCAACTACCGGCTCTACGCCTCGGGCCAGCTTGTCTCGCTGACCGGCACGTGGATGCAGCGCGTGGCCCAGGACTGGCTGGTCCTCAATCTCACGAACTCCGGCACCGCGCTCGGCCTCGTCACAGCGCTGCAGTTCGGCCCGTCGCTGCTACTTGGCCTCTGGGGCGGCATGCTCGCCGACCGGGGCGACAAGCGGAAGCTGCTGCTTGCGACCCAGTCGGGCCTGGCGGTCGTCGCGCTGCTGCTCGGCCTGCTCGACGTCGGCGGTGTGGTGCGGTACTGGCACGTGCTCGTGCTGGCGACCGCGCTCGGTCTGATCTCGGCCGTCGACACCCCGGTGCGGCAGTCGTTCGTGGTGGAGATGGTCGGCAAGGACGAGCTCACAAACGCCGTCGCGATCAACTCGACGATCTTCAACACCGGCCGGATCCTCGGCCCGGCTGTCGCCGGCGTGATGATCAGTGCGGTGGGCACCGGCTGGGCCTTCGTGGCCAACGCGCTGTCCAGCGTGGCTGTCCTGGCCGGGCTGTGGATGATGCGACCGGAGGAGCTCTTCCCGTCGCCGCACCTGCGGCGGGCCCGTGGCCAGCTGCGCGAGGGCTTCCGTTACGTCCGCAGTCGTGCCGATCTGATGCTCACGATGGTGCTGGTGTTCGTCGTCGGCACGTTCGGGCTGAACTTCCAGATCACCACCGCGCTGGTCGCCAAGCAGGTGTTCCACCGGTCGGCGTCCGGCTACGGCCTGCTGTCGACGGCACTGGCTGTCGGCGCCTGTGCGGGTGCCGTGCTCGCCACGAGACGCACGCAGCGGCCGACGCAGCTGTTCCTGATCGGCACGGCCGGAGTCTTCGCGCTACTCGAGATCGCGGCCGGGCTGATGCCCGGATTCGACACCACGGCGCTGCTGCTCGTGCCGACCGGCTTCGCGATGCTGACGTTCACGACCGCCGCGAACTCCTCGGTGCAGCTCGGCGTCGAGCCCACGATGCGCGGTCGGGTCATGGCGCTGTACCTGATCTGCTTCATGGGCGGCACCCCGTTGGGGGCCCCGGTGGTCGGCTGGGTGGCCGAGATGTTCGGCGCCCGCTGGGGCATGATCGGCGGCGGGCTGATCTGCCTGCTCGCGGCGCTCGGCATCGCGGCGGCCATCGCGCACCGCCGCGGCCTCACCGCGGCCGACGTAACCGAGCGCGTCGTGGCGGCCGTCCACGCCTGAGTGGTCGCGGTCGTCGAGAATGACCGCATGCGGGTGATCGACGTGTCGGATCCGGCGGATCCGCGGCTCGACGACTTTCGCGACCTGACCGACGCCGACGTGCGCCCCGATCGTCGTGGTGTGGTGATCGCCGAGGGCGCGAACGTGGTCGCCCGGCTGGCCGGTTCGCCGTACCCGATCCGAGCGGTGATCGGCGTGCGATCGCGGATCGACGCGCTGCGCACGACGCTGGAAGCAGTCGATGTGCCGGCCTACGTCGTGGACAAGTGGATCCTGTCGGACGTCGTGGGGTTTCGAGTCACGCGGGGCGTGCTGGCCGCGGCCGGCCGGCCCGCGCCACCCGACCTGGACGCGTTACTGAGCGGCGCGCACCGCATTGCCGTCCTCGAGTCGCTGAACGACTTCGAGAACCTCGGCGCACTGTTCCGCAACGCCGCCGCTTTCGGCGTCGACGCCGTGCTGCTGGACCCGCAATGTGCGGATCCGCTGTACCGGCGCAGCGTCCGGGTGTCGATGGGGCACGTGCTGCAAGTGCCGTTCACGGTGCTGCCGCAGCACTGGCCGGACTCGCTGAATACCGTGCGCGACAAGGGGTTTCGCGTGCTTGCGCTGACCCCGGCCGAGCATGCCACGGCGTTGCGGGACGTGCCCGTGCCGCCGCGGTGGGCCGTGCTGCTGGGCGCCGAGGGTCCCGGTCTGACGCCCGAAGCGATGGCGCGCGCTGATCAGCTCGTCCGCATCCCGATGGCCGCCGGCGTCGACTCGCTCAACGTGGCAACGGCCGCCGCCGTCGCCTTCGCCCAGCTCACCTGATGCCGCGGTTCAGACGAGCGAGTCGAGCCAGGACTCGTGCAGGGCGGCAAACTGGCCTTCGCCGGAGGCGATGAGCGACTCCGGTGAGCCGTCCTCGATGACCCGACCATCGGCCAGGACCAGGACGCGATCGGCGATCTCAACCGTCGACAGCCGGTGCGCGATGATCAGTGCCGTGCGCTCGGCGAGCACGGTGTGCAGCGCCCGCTGCACCGCCCGCTCGGTGGGGACGTCCAGCGACGACGTCGCCTCGTCGAGGATCAGCACGGCCGGGTCGGCGAGGAACGCGCGGGCGAACGCGACGAGCTGGCGCTGGCCGGCCGACAGGCGTCCGCCCCGTTTGCGCACGTCGGTGTCGTATCCGTCCGGGAGCAGCGCGATGAACTCGTGTGCGCCCACCGCGCGCGCCGCGTCCACGATCTCGTCGCGGGACGCGCCCGGTCGGCCGAAGGCGATGTTGTCGGCAACCGAACCGGAGAACAGGAAGCCGTCCTGCGTGATCATGACGATCGCCCGCCGCAGGTCGGTCTCGGCGACCTCGCGCAGGTCGACGTCGTCGAGACCGACCGTGCCGGACGTGGGGTCGTAGAACCGTGAGATTAGCTTGGCGATGGTGGTCTTGCCCGCGCCGGTGGACCCGACCAGTGCCACGGTCTGCCCCGCCGGGATGTCGATGGACAGCTCGTGCAGCACGGGCCGGTCGGCCGAATACGCGAACTCGACGGCGTCCAAGACCACGCGTCCGCGAACCGTTTCCGGCAGTGGTGTCGGCGTCACGGGCTCGGGTACCGACGGCCGCTCGGCGAGCACGGCCGAGATCTTCTCCAGGGCCGCGCTCGCGGACTGCAGCGAGTTGTAAAAGACGGCGACGTCCTCCATCGGGTCGTAGAACTGCCGCAAATACAGGATGAACGCGGTCAGCACTCCGAGCGCGAGGCTGCCGGACGTTACGCGGTACCCGCCGACGAGCAGCACGGCCACCGTCGCGACGTTGCCGATCAGCGCGGTGCCGGGGATGAAGACGGCGTGCAGCTTGAATGCCTGCCGGTTGGCGTCGCGATAGTCGTCGTTGAGGCCGGCGAAGATCGCGTCGTTGCGCTTCTCGCGACGGAACGCCTGTACCGCGCGGATGCCGTTGAACGTCTCGACGATGTTCACGATCACCGTCGCCACCGTTTCGCGGGTGCGCCGGAATGCGACCGTCGCGCGCGAGGCGAACCAGCGGTACAGCAGCCACAACGGGATCAGCGAGGCCAGCGCGATCAGCGCCAACGGCAGGTCGAGGATCAGCAGCAGCACCGAGATCGCGGCGATGTTGAACATCGCGGTGAGCAGGCCGTCCAGGCCGGAGTCGAGCAGTTCGGTCAGCGTGTCCACGTCGGACGTCAGGCGGGAGATCACCCGCCCGGACGTGAACCGCTCGTGGAAGGACACCGACAGCGCCTGAACGTGGTCGAATCCGCGGCGGCGCAGGTCGAACAGGATGGCCTGGCCGATCTGCCCGCTGCGCAGGACGAACACCGAGCGCAGCCAGCCGGACACGAGCGCGGCGGCGACGAGCGAGAG
>JAODNL010000409.1 GCA_025465405.1 Pseudonocardiales bacterium
TAATGGCTCGGTAGCCACGCATGGATCCGGGACAGCTGCGGAACCTGGTCGAGCACCTCGCTGACGATGGTGAGCACGAGCGTGGCGGCCATCGCGGCCACCGGCACCTCGGTCATCGTCGACACGAACAGCCCCAGCGCGCCGACCATCGCGAGCGACGCGGCCACGTACGCCGCGACGAGCAGCAGCCGGTAGCCGCCGGCGGCGTAGGAGACGGTCCGCCCGGACAGCAGCGTCAACTCCCCGGAGGGGAACAGGATCGCGCCGATGATCACGCCGCCGAGCGCGACCACCGCGACGCTGGCCACGCACCAGGCGACGATGCCGCCGAACTTCACCGCGAGCAGCCGGATGCGGCCCACCGGGACGGCGAGCAGGTAGCGAAGCGTGCCCGTGTTCGCCTCGCCGGCGATCGCGTCACCGGCCACGACCGCCACACCCAGCGGCAGGAACAGCGGCGTCACGACCAGGAAGGCGGCCAACGCGGCGAACAACCCGTTGTCGGTGATGCTGCCGAAGATCGTGCCGCCTCGGCCGGAGTGGCCGCTCAGCTTGACCGCAATGCCGATCAACGCCGGGATCAGGCCGAGCACGACGAGCAGCGCGATGTTGCGGCGACGCCGGAACACCATGGCCAGCTCTGACCGTACGAACCGGCCGTGGCCGCGCAGCGGATGCCGCCGCGACGCGCTGCCCACACCGGCCGACGTGGCCGGCACCGGCGCGGTCCGCTGCGCAGGGGACACGTCAGCCCGAGACATCGAAGCCCGCCCCGGTGAGATCGACGAACACGTCCTCCAGGTTGGGCCGCTCGACCACGAAGCCGCGAACCCCGACGCCGGCGGCGACGAGCGCGGCGACGACATCTTCGGGGCGGGCGTCGCCGAGAATCGCGGTGGCGCCGTCGTCGAGGGTCGCGACCTCGGCCAGACGCAGGCCGGCCAGCACACTCGCGGCGTCGCGCGGCGAGTCCGTCGACACCCGGACCCGCACCCGCTGCTGCGTCGCAAGATCGGCGAGCGCGCCCTGCCACACCATCCGCCCGACGCTCATGACACCGACGTGCGAGCAGACCTGCTCCACCTCGCTGAGCAGGTGCGACGATACGAACACGCTGACGCCGTCGCGGCCGAGCTGGGCGATGAGGTGCCGTACCTCTCGGGTGCCCTGCGGGTCCAGGCCGTTGGTCGGCTCGTCGAGCACGAGCAGGTCGCGGGGCTGGAGAAGAGCGGCGGCGATGCCCAGCCGCTGCCGCATGCCCAGCGAGTAGTTGCGGTATTTCTTGCCGGCCGCCGCGCCCAGGCCGACCCGGTCCAGCGCCTCGCCGATGCGCGCCTTCGCCGTGGCCGGGTCAGCGGCTCGGTCGGCCGCGTCGAGGCGCGCCAGATTGCTGCGACCGGACAGGTACGGGTGGAAGGCCGGCCCCTCGACCAGCGCACCGACTCGCGGCAGGACGTCCATGCCCGCCGCGGCGAAGTCCGTTCCGAGCAGCGAATGCCGCCCGGACGTGGGGAACACCAGGCCGAGCAGCATCCGGATCGTGGTTGTCTTTCCCGAGCCGTTCGGGCCGAGGAAGCCGTACACCGAGCCAACCGGTACATCCAGGTCGACCCCGTCGACGGCGAGCTGCTTGCCGAACCGCTTGGTCAGGCCCGCCGACGCGATCGCCGCGGTCACTTGTGGGTGGTGGCCGCGGCGTACAGCGCCGCCGGGTCGACCGCGCCGACGAAGACCCGGCCGTCGTCGGTGACGAGAGCCGAGAACAGCCTCGAGTCCAGCAGCCGGCCGCTACCCCACGCGCCGCTGACCTTCGTCAGGACGTTCAGCCCGGAACCAGCCACCGCAGCGACCTGCTTCGGAGTGGCGCGGTACTCGCCGATCGTCGTCCAGCCCGTCCCGATCGCCGTCACCTTGTCCGACGCACCGGACGCACCGGACGCCTCCGACGACTTCGGGGAGTTGTGGGAGTTCGTGGCGGGCACCTTGCCCTGGCGCACGGTCGCGCCGGGCGGGGGGGTGAACGCGAAGTAACCGGCCGACGGTGTCTTGAAGGTGACCGAGGAGAACGCCACGTCTATCGCCGGCGCGGTGCTGCCGGTCGGATATACCTGAACACCGAGCGGGGTCTTCGTCGACCCGTCGACGGCGATGTGCACCGACCCCACGCGGGAGGCCGCGTCGCGCGGCGTCAGAACCAGGTCGTATGCGGACCGGTCGGCAACGACCCGCTTCGCGCCCATCGTGACCTTGGTGGAGGGGTTGATGGCTGACAGGAACTGTGTCGCGAGCTGCTGCGGCGTCAGCTCGGTGGTCGACGTCGGCAGGGGCGGCGTCTTGCCGGCGCCTCGCTTGGGCAGGACGGTATGTGTGGCAACGTGCGCGTCGCTGTCCCACTCCCACACGTCCGAGCCGAGATGGAAGACGTCGGTCTCGCTGGTGACGCCGAGCAGAGCGATGCGCTGGCGGTCCGGGCCGCCGTACCAGAATCGCATCGTGTGCGAGCCACTGAGCAGCCCCGTGATGGACGTGTCGCTGCCTTCCGGCGTCGACAGCGCGGGCAGGGCCGGCAAGCCGAGCGACATCTGCGCGACGATGGTCCCGGACAGGCCGGGCACGTTCGCGGCCTGAACGTCGGCGAGCAATTGCGCGGTGGTCGTAGGACGCAGCGGATCGGGTGTTGCCCTGGCGGTCATCATGCCGCCCGCCGCGAGGCCCACCACGCCGAGCACGCCGACGGGGACAAGCCACCGCAGGGAGCGGTGGCGGATCAAGATCGAAGAGAGCCTCACCAGCTCTAGGGTGCGGTTCCTGCACTGTGATAGGGCTGAGCCGGTCGACCACAGGAGGCTGCGCACAATGGCAGGCTGTGGCCCGCAGACGTGAGGAGAAACGGGTGCGACTACTTATCGTCGAAGACGAGGTCCGCCTGGCCTCGGCGCTGCAGCGCGGACTGGCAATCGAAGGCTTCACAGTGGACGTCGCGCACACCGGGCCGGACGGCCTGCACGCCGCACAGGAGACCGCCTACGACGCGGTCGTGCTCGACATCATGCTGCCGGGGCTGTCCGGCTACCGGATCATCGAACAGTTGCGTGCCGCCGAGAACTGGGTGCCGATCCTGATGCTCACGGCCAAGGACGGCGAGTACGACGAGGCGGACGCTCTGGACCTCGGAGCCGACGACTACTTGACGAAGCCTTTTTCCTTCGTCGTGCTGCTGGCTCGCATCCGGGCGTTGCTGCGCCGCGGTGTCCAGCCGCGGCCGGCGGCCCTGAGCGTCGACGACCTCGTCCTGGACCCGGCGGCCCACACGGTCCGGCGCGGCGAGGCCACGATCGACCTCACTCCGCGTGAGTTCTCGCTGCTGGAGTTCCTGATGCGGCGGGCCGGCGACGCCGTCAGCAAGGCCGACATCCTGCACCACGTCTGGGACGCCAACTACGAGGGCGACGCCAACGTGGTCGAGGTCTATGTCGGCTACCTGCGCCGCAAGATCGACACACCGTTCGGGCGGCAGAGCGTGCAGACCGTGCGCGGCGCCGGCTATCGGCTCACTGCCGGGAGTTGACCGCGCAACCGCCGCACCGTGTTGCCGCGCTTCCCGCCCGGTGGTGGGAGGCACAGTCACTGCGGGCGCGGCTCACGCTGCTGGCCACGGCACTGTTCACCCTGGCGGTCGCGACGGGTGCGGTGCTGCTGCTGGTGCTGCAGCGCTACGCCTTGCTGCGCACGCTCGACAACTCGGCCGCGAAGTCGGCCAGCGACATCGCGCAGATCTTCCAGTCCGGCAAGTCGCCGGCCAACGTGGTCCCGACCACCGGCGGCGTCACCGCGATACAGGTCGTCGACGGCAACGACCATGTGATCGCGGTCTGTTGTGGCGCCGACCGGGTCATCCCGTTGCTCGACGCCGAGCAGCTCAGCGAGGTCCGCAAGGGTCACCGCATCGACATCAACAGCACCACGTCCAACGCCCGTCTTCGTGTGCTCGCTCAGGTTGCCAACGACAAGACCGTCCTCGTCGTCACCGACCTGAAGGGGGTGGACGACAGCCTGCGCCTGCTCGGTCGCGCCGCGCTGATCGGCGGACCGCTGGCGGTACTGCTCATGGCGTTCGCCACCTACGGTGTCGTCGCCTTGACGCTGCGTTCGGTCGCTGCACTCCGCCACGGCGCCGCCGACATCACCGCGGCCGGGCTCGCCGACCAGCGGCTACCCGTACCGAGCGCCCAGGACGAGATCCGTCGCCTTGCCGTCACGCTCAACGCGATGCTGGACCGGATCGATGCCGCGACCAGCAGGCAGCGCACGTTCGTCGGCGATGCCGCCCACGAACTGCGCTCGCCGCTTGCCTCGCTGCGTGTCCAACTCGAGGTCGCCCAGCGGCTCGGTCCGGCGGAGGACCTTCCGTCGCTCATCGACGACGTGCTCGTCGACGTGGACCGCCTGGACCGCCTCGTCGAGGACCTGCTGGCGATGGCGCGCCAGGACGAGGGCGGCGGCCACCTGCGCCGCCGCGAGCACGTGGCCCTCGACGAATTGATCGGCACGGTCGTCGCCGGCTACGCGCACGCGCGGGTCCCGGTGCGGCTCGACTCGTCCGTACCGGCGACCGTGGACGGCGACGCCGACGCGCTACGACGCGTCGCGATCAACCTGATCGAGAACGCGCTCCGGTATGCACGTTCGGCCGTCACGCTGACACTGCAGTCCGGCACGCTGGCCCGCCTGCCCACGGTGACCCTGCTCGTGACCGACGACGGGCCGGGCATCCCGCCCGGGGAGCGCGAGCGCGTGTTCGACCGGTTCTACCGGGTGCAGGCTTCGCGCTCGCGGGAGTCCGGCGGCACGGGGCTGGGCCTGTCGATCGTGCGTGACCTGGTGCGTGCGCACGGCGGCAGCATCCGGGTGACCGCTCGTCCCGACGGGGCGAGCGGTCTGCAGGCGGTGGTCGTCCTGCCCGGCGTTGCAGACGCCTGAACCGTCAGGATGTGCAGGGCGGCAGTCCCGTGTTCGTCGGAGTTCCGGACGGTGTCGATGTGTCCGTCGGCGTCGACGTGCCGGTCGCTGTGCCGGTCGCTGTGCCGGTCGGCGTCGGGGAGGCCGTGGTGCAGGTCGGGACGGGCTTGACGTACTTGTAGATCGTCAGCGTGATGGACGTGCTCTGCGGGTAAGCGATGCCCGGCGTAGGACTCTCGTCGGCGACGGTGCCGTCCTTCGTCTTGTCATGGGTCACCAGTTGCTGGTCCGGGTTGAAATGCGTCCATCCCGCACTGTTGAGCGTCTGCACCGCGTCGCCGCGCTTCTTGCCACGCACATCTGGGAGTTTGACGTTCCCCGACGACACCTGGAGGTTCACCGCCGAGTTCGGCGCGACTTCCGTGAAGGGGTCGGGGGACTGCCCGATCACCGTGCCCGCCGCGGCAGCATTGTCGACGTTGACCCGTTTTGCGACGAGCCCGTTCGCGTGCAGATCGTTGGCGGCGTCGGAGAAGTTCTTGTTGATCTCAGATGGCACCGAGACGGTCTTCGGCGTGTACAGGTGGTACAGGACAGCGGAGTTCTGGTTGACCTTGGTGCCCGCCACGGGCTCCACGAGGCAGATCTGGCCCTTGTTCACGGTCTGATTGCCGTTACACGGTCCATTGGTGTCGTCGCCCCGCTGCGGGACCAGCTTGGCTGCGCGCAATGCGTCTTCGCCGGCGGATGCCAGCTGGCCGACGATGCTCGGCACGCCGACCTGTGGCGTGCCCTTGTTCGACTTGCCGATCAGCAGGATGGCGGCCACGGCGGCGCCGATCACGAGCAGCAGCGCCAGCACGATCGCCGCCCAGATGAGGCCGGTCCGGCGCTCGTGATCAGACTCGGGTGGCAGCTCGTCCTGACGCCGTCCGGCCACCGGAGGGGGCGGGGTCCGCGAGATGAACTGGGTGCGCTCCGCATCGGACATGACCGCTTCGGCGGTGACCGGCTGGTTGGCCAGCGCGCGCTGCAGGTCGGTACGCATCTCACCCGCGGACTGGTAGCGGTTGAGCTGGTTCTTCGCCAGCGCCTTCATCACGATCGAGTCCACTGCCGGCGGCACCTCGGGATTGCGGGACGACGGCGCGACCGCGTTCTCCCGCACGTGCTGATAGGCAACCGCAACCGGCGAATCCCCTTGGAACGGTGGCGATCCGGTGACCAACTCGTAGAGAAGGCAACCGGTCGAGTAGACGTCGGAACGCGCGTCGACGGACTCGCCGCGGGCCTGCTCCGGCGACAGGTACTGGGCAGTTCCGATGACGTTGGCGGTCTGCGTCACCGTGGCGGCGTTGTCGGCGACCGCCCGGGCAATGCCGAAGTCCATCACCTTCACCGCGCCGGCCTGGGTGATCATGACGTTCGCCGGCTTGATGTCGCGGTGCACGATGCCGTTGCGGTGACTGAAATCCAGGGCGCCACAGACGTCGGCGGCTATCTCCATGGCCCGTCGGGCAGGTAGCCGTCCCTCGGTCTTGAGGATGTCGCGCAGCGTGCGTCCCTCGACGAACTCCATCACGATGTAAGGAACGGTCGCCCCGTCGGTACCGACGTCCTCACCGGTGTCGTAGACCGACACGATCGACGGGTGGTTCAGGCCGGCAGCGGCCTGCGCCTCGCGGCGGAACCGGTTGAGGAAGGACGGGTCGCGGGCGAGGTCGGCGCGCAACACCTTGATGGCGACGTCACGTCCCAGGCGCACGTCTCGGCCGCGGTGCACTTCGGCCATTCCGCCGTAGCCGATGAGCTCGCCGAGCTCATATCGGCCTCCGACCAGTCGTGCCTGCGTCATGCTCCGTCCTCACTGCTCATGGTGCGTGTCATCACTGTCCTGCCGGCGACTTCAGGTAGGCCTCCATGACCGCCTTCGCGACAGGCGCGGCGGCCAGACCTCCAGTCGTCTCATTGCCGTTGACGCCACCGTTCTCGATGATGACGGCGACGGCGATCTTCGGGTTGCCATTCTTCAGTGCGAATCCGGAAAACCACGCGTGTGGAGGCGTCTGCGTGCCGTTCTTGAAGATCCCGGTGTCCGCGGTGCCGGTCTTTCCGCCGACGACGACCCCGGAGATGTCGGTGATCTTCGCGGCGCCACCCGTGCCCTCAGGGCTGGTGATGACGCCCTCCATCATCGTCTGCAACTGCTGGTCGAGGCCCGAGTCCAGCACCTGACTGACCTGGGTCGGCTTCGCGTCCGACAGCACCGACAGGGTCGGGCCGAGCTCCTGCTGCACGAGGTAGGGCTGCATCAGCGTGCCGCCGTTGGCCACAGCCGCCGAGATCATCGCGCCCTGCAGCGGCGTCATCCGGACGTCCTGCTGACCGAAGGAGGTACGCGACAGCTTGCCGTTGTCGGTCAAGTCAGTGGCAGTGCCGACCGTCGAGCTCGCCACGCCCAGGGGGACGCTGAGCTGGCTTCCGTCGAAGCCGAACAGCTTCGCTTCATCGGCGATTTTCGGCCCCCCCAACTTGTCCACGGCCAGTGCGGCGAACGCGGTGTTGCACGACTTGGCAAGGGCGAATGCGAGCGTGGCCGTCGTGCCGTTGTCACACGTCTCTCCGTTGAAGTTCGCGACGCACGACGAGCTCGGGTTGTTCGGGCACGCTCCGGTGTGGTCGTGGTACGGCCAATACCCGTTCGGCGCCGCCACGCGCTGGTCGGGCTTCACGCCGGCCTTGAGCGCCGCGGCGGAGACGATCACCTTGAACACCGAGCCTGGCGCATATGTCTGGTTGAACGCGCGATTGAGCATCGGATCGGCCGGATTGTTCTTCGGTTGAAGCGAGTCGTAGTACTTGTTGATCGCCGCGGGGTCGTGCGAGCTGAGCTTGCTCGGGTCGTAGGACGGCGTAGACACCGCGGCCAGAATTGCACCGGTAGTCGGGTCGAGCGCGACCACGGCGCCGCGTCGCATCGTGCCGTCCGGTGCCTTCATCGCGCTGTAGGCCGCCTGTTGGGCCGCCTTGTTCAGCGTCAGATCGATACTGCCACCGCGACGGTTTCGCCCGGTGAAGATGTCGGCGAGCTGGCGGCCGAACTGCCGCGGATCGTTGCCGGACAGCACCTTGTTCTCGGCGTTCTCCAACGCACTCGTTCCGTAGATGAAGGAGTTGTAGCCGGTGACCGGCGCATACACCGGGCCCTGCGGGTACACCCGCAGGTACTTCAGCTCGTCCGTGGTCGGAATGGAGTGCGCGATAGCGGCGCCCTGTACGACAATCTGCCCACGCGGGCTGGAGTACTCGGCGAGCACCGGCAGCTTGTTGTCGGCGTAGCGGTTGGTGTCGTCGTAGGCGTTGTTCTTGCCTACCTGGACGAAGTTCAGGTTGACGAACATCGCCGCCAGCAGCACACCAAGGGCCACCGCGACCTTGCGAATCGGTCCGTTCATGAAGCCACCGTCACCGGTTCGGGCGCCGCCTGTTTCGGCGGCACGTTGGTCGGCCGGCGCGCGGCGTCGGACACGCGCAGCAAGATAGCGAGCAGCGCGTAGTTCGCGAGCAGCGACGAGCCGCCGTAGGACAGGAATGGCGTCGTAAGGCCGGTCTCCGGCAACAGTCGGGTGACGCCCGCGACGACGACGAACAGCTGCAACGCGACGAGGAACGCCAGCCCGGTCGCGAGCAACTTGCCGAACGCGTCACGCACCGCCAGACCGGCGGCGAGGGCGCGCGCCACGAACAACACGAACAGCAACAGCAGCCCGATCAGGCCGAACAGGCCGATCTCCTCCCCGAACGAGGAGATGATGAAGTCGGTGGCCGGCAGCGGGATGAGCTCCGGGTGGCCGCCGCCGAGGCCGGTTCCGAACAGGCCGCCGGTGCTGAGGCCGTACAGCGATTGGCGCAGTTGATACCCGTCGTCGTTGTGCATCGGGGCGAACACGTGCAGCCAGACGCCGACCCGGGTCTGCACGGTGCCGAAGATCTGATACGCGACGTACGCGCCGCCGGCGAACAGCACGAGGCCGATGATCACCCAGCTGATCCGCTGCGTTGCGACGTAGAGCAGCACGACGAACAGGCCGAAGAACATCAGCGACGTACCGAGGTCGTGCCCGCGGACGAGCACGGCGATACAGATCAGCCAGGCCGCCAGCAGCGGGCCGAGGTCCCGGCCCCGGGGCAGGTCGATCCCGGCGAAGCGCCTTCCGGCGAGGGACAGCACGTCGCGCTTCGTCACCAGATACGAGGCGCCGAAGATGCAGAGCAGGATCTTCGCGAACTCGCCCGGCTGCAGTGAGAATCCCGCCACCCGGATCCAGATCCGGGCGCCGTTGACCTCGCTGAACCGCGCCGGGAGCACCGCCGGCAGCACGAGAAGAACCACCCCCGCCAGTGCGAGCGTGTACGCATAGCGCTGCAACACGCGGTGGTCGCGGATCACGACGATCAGCACGATGAACAGGACCACCCCCATGGCGGTCCAGACCACCTGAGTGGGTGCCGCCGCACCGGCGAACTGCTGACCGTTCTGCTGCGCCTGCTGTTTGAGTCCCAGGTCGAGACGGTGGATCATCACCAGGCCGAGGCCGTTGAGCAGCACGACGATCGGCAGCAGCAACGGGTCCGCATACGGCGCGACCTTGCGGATTACCAGGTGCGTGACGACGCCGACCACGAGCGGTACCGCGGCGTAGGTGATCAGGCGCGAGGAGATCCGGCCGTCTCGAGTCGCCTCGACGGCCGCCTCGGCCGCAACGACGACCAGCACGGCGAACGCGAGCAGGAACAGCTCGGCGTTGCGTCGGGTCGGTGGGCGCAGCAGTGCGGGAATCGTCATCAGCTCGGCCGGCAATCGAGGAAGGGCTGCTGGGTTGCCGTCGCGGACGGGGCCGGAGTGCTGGCCGGCGTCTTTGCGGGGGTACTGCGCGGATGGGTCGCGGGCGTCGTGCGTCTCGCCGCCGTTGTTTGGTGCGCGGTGCTCGCGTGCGCGGGCGTCTTCGGGTGTGTCGGTGTCGGTGTCGGCGTCGGAGTCGGAGTCGGTGTGACACAGAGCGGCAGCAGCTGGCCGTGCAGGTTCTGCACGATCTGCTCGGCGTCCTTCTCGTTGCGCGCGGTGATTCCGTCCTGGACCTGGGAGCGAACCGACGGGTTGAGCTCGCTCACGCTCAGGTCCGTGTTCTTGTACACGTCGAAGAACTTGAGTGGCCCGAACTGCGTGTTGACACCACGGAAGATGGCGACCTCGGTGCCGTCGCGACCGACGAAGTAGTACGTCTGGGTGAGCGCGTACGCACCGGCGAGGGCGCCGATGAGCACCGCGAGGACTATGGCGATCAGCAGCGGCGTGCGCCACATGCGCCGGCGGCGCGGCTTGACGGGAGCGGACGCCACCGGCTGGGGCCGACCGATGCGAGCGGCCCGCTCAGCGGGGCTGTCGGAGCCGGGGATGTCCGCGGCCGCGGGATCGACGAATGCGCCCGCGATCACTGGGACCTCGTCGATGTGGTCGCCGACTCGCGCGTTGACCACGTCGGCGACGATCACCGTGACGTTGTCGGGACCGCCGCCGCGCAGGGCCAGCTCGACGAGCCGATCAGCCGCCTCTTGCGGATCGGCGATCCGCAGCGTGTCGAGCAGGGTGTCCGTGGAGACGACGTCGGTAAGGCCGTCGGTGCACAGGAGGTAACGATCGCCTTCCCGCGCCTCGCGGATCGAGATGTCGGGCTCGACCTCCGTGCCGAGCAGCGCGCGCAGGATCACCGACTTGCGCGGGTGGTCCTTGGCCTGGTCCGGCGTCAACTTCCCGGAGTCCACCAGGTGCTGGACATAGGTGTCGTCGTGTGTGATCTGTGAGAGGAGGTCTCCGCGCAGCAGGTACGCGCGGGAGTCGCCCACATGCAGCAGCCCGACCTGTGATCCGGAGAACCGCAAGGCGGTGAGCGTCGTGCCCATGCCCTCGAGGTCTTTGCGCTTCTCGACGGCCTCGGCGATCTGCTCGTTGGCCTCGTACACCGACCTGCGCAGCTCGCCCATCAGGTCGCCGTAGGAGCGGTCCTCGTCGAGCCGCTCGAGCGCCCCGATCACGATCTTGCTCGCCACCTCGCCGGCGGCGTGGCCGCCCATGCCGTCGGCGATGGCGAGCAGACGGGGCCCGGCGTAGACCGAGTCCTCGTTGTTCGAGCGCACGAGACCCAGGTCCGAGCGCACCGCATATCGCAGGATGAGAGCCATCGCTTAGCGCAGCTCCAGCACGGTCTTGCCGATCCGCAGCGAAACGCCCATCTCCATCGGCACTGGACCGTCCAACTTGCGCTGGCCGAGGTAGGTGCCATTCGTCGAGCCCAGATCCTCGACCATCCACATGCCGTCCTGAAGGCTGATCCGGGCGTGCCGGTTGCTCGCATAGTCGTCGGTGAGCACGAGCGTGGAGTCCGGCGCGCGACCGATCAGCACCGGGGCACCGGTGAGGCTGATCCTGGTGCCCATGAGGTCACCGGCGGTGACGAGCAGGTGCGACGGGCCAGGCGGTGCACTCGGCGCAACCGTGCGCGAGCCGCGGCGCCGGGCCGGCGGGGGAACCGCCACCCGCGGCTGCCCGCTCGTGCGCAGATCGCCGCGGATGACACGGATCGACGCGAGGACGAAAAGCCAGAGCAAGGCAAGGAAGCCGAAGCGCATGATTTGCAGCGCGAGCGCGGAGTTCATGCGTCGGTCACCGGGTCCGTCACACCGGCTCCTGATGGAACACCAGGCGGGTGTGTCCCACGCGAATCACGTCGCCATGACGCAGCACCTGGCTGCCGACCTCGTGTCCGTTGACCGTCGTGCCGTTGGTCGAGCCCAGGTCGTAGACGGTCGCGAAGTTACCGTCGAACTGGATGTCGAGGTGACGCCGCGAGATGCCCTGGTCGAGCAGCTGCAGGTCCGCGTCGGTGCCACGGCCGACGACGTTGCTGCCGACTCGCAGCTCGAAGCGCTGATTGGTCTGGTCGACGACGACCGAGGCTCCGGACCGGTGCCGTTGCGGTGGCATCGTGGGAGCCGGTGGCATCGCCGGAGCCGGTGCAGAGGCGGCGGGGTAGTGCGGCGCCGGCGCACTCGGGTAGGCCGAACTCGGCTGTGGGGCCTGGGGCATCGGCGCCCCCGCCGGCACCGGCGCGTACGGGTCGCGACCGGGCGTGAACGGCTCGGAGTACTCGCCGATCGGTAGGCCGGGAACGACCGGAAGGGACAGGGAGTCGTGGGGGCGGCGACGCGGCGGGGCCTGCGCCTCCATCCGGGACGCGACTCCGAAGACCCCGGTGTGCAGCGGCTCGTCGAGCGCGAGATAGACCTCGATGTCGCCGATCGTGCTCCACCGGTTCTCGTCCAGGTACTCCTGCACGAGCTCGGCCAGCGAACTGGTGAGCTGCACCTCCCACGGCGCGAGCCGCTCGTGGTCCGACGGTGACAGGGTGACGCGGTACCGGTTCGGGCAGAGCACCTGGCCGTTGCCCATCACGTTGCGCTTGTCCGACGCCTCCCGCTGAAGCGCGGTACCGATCTCGACCGGCTCGACCTGACCCTTGAAGACCCGCGCGAACGCGCCGCCGACGAGGCCCTCGAGGCGGCGTTCGAACCGCTGGGCCAGGCTCACGTCGATCCTCCGTCCACCGTCCGTTCGGGCGCGCGTCATGGGCGCGTGCCCCGACGCGCCCGTCAAGTCTACTGGGCAGCCCTGTGAGGGCCGACAGATCGACCACGGCGCGCGTGCTACCGTTTCCGCTGGCCAGTCAGCCGCACCCTACGGGTGCACATGGCCGACCACGCCGGGCAAGTGGCGGAATGGCAGACGCGCACGGTTCAGGTCCGTGTGTCCGAAAGGACGTGGGGGTTCAACTCCCCCCTTGCCCACTTCTGTGATCTCTCCAGACATTTCGACGTTGGCCCGTCATCGGGGAACCACCCGGCGAGTCGCCCCGCACGCGGGCCGATGATGCACAGGGCGGTAGGCCTGACGACGAGCTCGTTGTGCGCCGGATCACCAGCGCTGGTAGACCGGTCGGGTGGATATCCTCGACGGCGCCCGGGCCTTGTTGAGCCGAGCGAGCACCGAGACCCGCTTTGCCGCGACCTTGTTGAAGGCTCGCGGCCCGGGCGTCGCCCTCATCCCGCCGCACCGCATGATCGGCGTGGCCCGCGCGCTTGACGCCTACGGTCCCGCCGGAGCCGCGATCGTGCTCGCCGCCGCCGGCCAGAGTGGGCACGTCGCGATCATCGACGAGCGCGGCCCGATCACCTTCGGCCAGCTGGACGCGCGCAGCAACGCGCTGGCAAACGCCCTGCGCGCAAAGGGATTCACGCCGGGCGACAGCGTCGGGATCCTGGCCCGCAACCATCGTGGCCTCTTCGAGGCGATCTTCGCCGCCGCCAAGCTCGGCGCGCGCACGCTGCTGCTGAACACCGACTTCGCCGGTCCGCAACTCGTCGACGTCTGCGCGCGCGAGGACGTCACCGTCCTTATTCACGACAGCGAGTTCGCACCGATCGTCTCCGGCTACGACCCGCCGCTCGGACACGTGCTGGCCTGGTCGGACGAACAAGGCGCGGGCCCCAGTATCGACTCGCTCGTCGAGGCCGCGAGTACGGCGACGCCTCCGCGCCCCCCGCGCAAGCAGCGACTCGTGCTGCTGACGAGCGGCACCACCGGAACCCCGAAGGGAGCGCCGCGGGATCTCGCGCTGTCGCTCGTCATCCCCGGTGGCTACCTGTCGAAGATCCCGCTGCGCTCCGGCCGGACCGTGATGCTGGCGGCCCCGGCCTTCCACGCCTGGGGACTGCTCAGCTCGATGCTCGCGCTCGGGCTGGGCAACACCGTCGTCACGACCCGCCGATTCGAGCCCGCCAACACGATCGCCGCGCTCGAGCAGCACCGGTGCGACGCGCTGGTCACGGTGCCTATCCTGCTGTCCCGGCTCATCGCCGAGGATGGCGAACTGGCAGCACGGGACCTGTCCGCGCTACGCGTCGTCGCGGTATCCGGCTCGGCGTTGTCACCGGAGCTCGCGACCCGCGCGATGGACACGCTCGGCGACGTCGTCTACAACCTGTACGGCTCGACGGAAGTCGCCTACGCCACGATCGCGACGCCGGCGGACCTTCGCGCCGCGCCCGGCACCGTCGGGCGGCCGCCGTTCGGGACCACGATCAGACTGCTCGACCCCGACGGGCGCGAGGTACCGCCGGGTCAGAGCGGCCGCATCTTCGTCGGCAACGCGATCCAGTTCGAGGGCTACACCGGCGGCGGCACCAAGGAGACGGTCCGGGGGCTCATGTCCACCGGCGACGTCGGGCACCTCGACGAGGGCGGGCGGCTGTTCGTCGACGGCCGCGACGACGACATGATCGTCTCAGGCGGCGAGAACGTCTTCCCGCGCGAGATCGAGGAACTGCTCGCGACGCACGACCTGATCGTCGAGGCCGCCGTTGTCGGCGTGCCGGATCCGGACTTCGGCACCCGGCTGCGGGCCTACGTCGTGCCCACCGCCCCGCAGGCGCTGGACGAGGCCGCGGTGCGCGACTTCGTCAAGGCCAACCTGGCGCGCTACAAGGTCCCGCGCGAGGTCGTGTTCCTCGACGAGCTACCGCGCAATCCCGCCGGAAAGGTCCTCAAGCGACAACTGTCCGACTGATCAGGACGACACCTTTGCCAAGGCCGCCAGGATGTCCTCAGTGACTTCGTCCTCGCCCTTGCTGGCGTCGACGACGTGCAGCAGCCCGCGCTCGCGGTAGTAGTCGACGAGCGGGCGGGTGGCCTCGTCGAAGACCTGCAGGCGCTTGTGCACGGTTTCGGGATTGTCGTCGGGGCGGCCTTCGATCGCCGCCCGAGCGAGGATGCGACGGACGAGCTCGTCGCGCGGCGCGTCGAGATAGATCACAGCGTCCGGTGCGGCACCTGCCTGGTCGGCCAGGGCCTTGGCCTCGACGGCCTGGTCGACGGAGCGGGGGAATCCGTCGAGCAGGTAGCCGTTGCGCTGTGCGGCGGCCAGCACCTTGGGCAGCAGCAGCTTCATGATCACGTCGTCCGGCACCAGCTCGCCGCGCCGCATGTAGTCCGCGACCTGCCGACCGAGGGGCGTGTCCGCCTCGACCTCAGCACGCAGCAGATCGCCGGCCGCGATGTGTTCGAGCCCCAGCCGCTGGGCCAGCCGTTCGCCTTGGGTGCCCTTGCCCGAGCCCGGCGGTCCGATGAGGAGCACATTCATGGCGTCACATTGACATCTCGCCCGCCGAAACGCGAACCCCCACATCTCGGGCGCAAAGATCCACGGCTGATCTTTCGTCCACAGGTCGGGCTGGGCGGCGAGCGAATCGGCGGGCGCTGCGACGATAGGGCCGTGATCGCCGACCGAGTCGCCGTGCGGCGCCGCGTGGCGTTCGGTTCGACGGATGTGTTCTGCCTGCTGCTAGGGCTGGCCGTGCTGGCGCGCCTGCTGTTCGCCGACGCGTTGGCCACGCCCGCGGTTGCGGCGTGGACGACGGTCTTCGCGGCGATCTGCATCCAGGCCTCCCCCTACCTCGTGTTGGGCGTGCTCGTCTCGACGGCGATCGCGGTGTTCGTGCCGCCGTCCTTCTTCACCCGCGTCCTGCCGGAACGGTCCGCCTTTGCGGTGCCGGTGGCGGGGCTGGCCGGCGCGGCATTGCCGGGATGCGAGTGCGGGTCGGTTCCTGTCGCCGCGTCGCTGATGCGCCGCGGCGTGCGTCCAGGGCCGGCCGTCGCGTTCCTGCTGTCCGCGCCCGCGATCAATCCGGTGGTCCTGGTCGCGACGGCCGTGGCGTTCCCAGGCCGGCCCGCGATCGTGCTGGCGCGGTTTCTCGGCTCGCTGGCGACGGCGGTTCTGGTGGGTTGGATGTGGCAACGACTCGGCCGCGACCTGCCGCTTCGTCAGCGGCGCCTGGTCCCGGACGACGCGGGACGGTGGCAGCGCGCGCGGGTGACAGCCGCCCATGACCTGGCCCAGGGGCTCGGGCTGCTCGTGATCGGCGCGGCGTCCGCCGCCTTTCTGAACGTCACCGTGCCCCGCTCGTGGTTGGGCCAGCTCGCCCATTCCGCCGCCGGCGGCGTGATCACCCTGGCGCTGCTGGCCGTCGTGCTGGCTGTGTGCTCCGAGGCGGACGCCTTCATCGCCGCGTCGCTGACCCAGTTCTCGCTGACCGCCCGGCTGACGTTCATGGTCGTCGGGCCGGCGGTGGACGTGAAGTTGATCGCCATGCAGGTCGGGACGTTCGGCCGCCGATTCGCCGCGCGGTTTGCCCCGCTGGCCCTCGTCACGGCGATTGTCGCGGCGTCGATCATCGGCTCGATCCTGCTGTGAGCACGGCATGAACGCGCGAACGCAGTCATTCGTGCTGCTGCTGTTCGGCGGCGCGCTCGTGCGGCTGGCGTCCGGCGACGCGCTGCTGCGCTACGTCCGTCCCGTCGCCCGCCCGTACGTGCTGGCGGCGGGAATCGCGATCCTCGCCCTCGCCGTGTGGACGATCGTGGCGTCGGTCCGCGGGCGTGACCACGCGGCCGCGGATGGGCACGGTCACGGCGCGGCCTCGCGCGCGGCATGGCTCGTGATCGCACCGGTGGTCGCGATCCTCGTTATCGCGCCCCCGGCGCTCGGCTCGTACTCGGCGGCTCGCGTTCCGGTGACGCTCGCGAAGCCGGCCGACGTCAGCTTCCCGCCCCTGCCGCCCGGGGATCCCACCAAGGTCACGGTCGTCGACTTCGCCGCCCGCGCCCTGTGGGACGACGGCCGCACGCTGGCCGGGCGCACGGTCAGCCTCACGGGCTTCGTCGTCGCCGGTCGCCCGGGTGGATTCCTGATCAGCCGTCTGGTGATCACCTGCTGTGCCGCCGACGCGCAGCCGATCGACGTCGGCGTCGAGTCGGGCCTGCCGCCGCCCGCGGCCGACGCCTGGGTCGTCGTCACCGGGACCTACGCCGGCGTCAGCCCGTCCGACGCGACACTGCCGATCCTGCGTGCGACGGATGTGCGCGTGATCAGCGCGCCCGCCAACCCGTATGACTGATCCGGATCACCGAGGGCGAGGATGGGTCTCATGGAGATGACCGGGTGGCTCAGCGGACAGGTGTTCCTGCAAACCGTCGACGAGAAGGAAGTCCAGGCCGTCAGCGACTTCCTCAACGCGCGTGGGCTGGCCTTCCAGGTCCTGACGCTCAGCGAGCGGATGATGTTGGAC
>JAODNL010000418.1 GCA_025465405.1 Pseudonocardiales bacterium
CAGCTGACGGCGGCTCGTGCCGAGGCGAGCGCGGAGGCCCTCGCCGCGAAGCCAGAGAGCGACGCGGCCGAGCTGGCCGAGTCCGCGCTGCGGGTGCACGCCGAGATTGCCGGGGCATCGGAGCACGACGCGCGGATGGCGCGCCGGTTCTCGGCCGCGCATCCGGAGGTGGCGGTCATCGAGGTACGCGCGCTCCCGGTCGACGTGCACGACCTGGACGGCTTGCGCGCGATCGGGGAGCTACTGGCGCCGAACTGAGGCTGGCCCCAGGGACATTTCCGGCAGTCCCGGCCGCTTCCGTACTCTGATACCCCGTGGCTGGCACACCCGGAGATCACAGTCCCTGGCCCACGGTCGGCAAGTTGGTCGCCGCGCTCGTCGCGACCGGCGTCCTGGCCGCTGGCCTGGCGCTTCCGTACGTCGGCGGCCTGGGCCTCGCGGCCGGGCACGAGGCGTCGAAGTTCCTCGACACCAGTTGCAACCTGATCGAGACACAGCCCCCACAGAAGACCACCCTCTACGCGAATGACGGCACGACCGTCATCGCCACCCTGTTCAGCCAGGACCGGCAACCGGTGCCACTTAGCCAGATCCCGAAGGGCCTTCAGGACGCGCTGGTCGCCACCGAGGATCGCCGTTTCTACAGTCATCACGGCGTCGACATGCGTGGCTTGGTGCGCTCGGCGGTCAGCACCTCCGGGGGGGCCACGCAGGGCGGCTCGACGCTGACGATGCAGTACGTCAAGCAGATGCGCTACTACCAGGCCGGCAAGAACGTCCAGAAGCAGCAGGCCGCGATCGACCAGAACCTCAACCGCAAGATCGAGGACGCCAAGTGCGCGCTCTACCTCGAGAACACCAAGCACGAGTCGAAGGCGACGATCCTCGACAACTACCTCAACATCGCGTTCTTCGGCGAAAACTCCTACGGCATCCAGACCGCCGCCGAGACGTACTTCAACAAGCCCGCCAGCAAGCTGACGCTGCCGGAGTCGGCGCTGCTGGTCGGCCTGCTGCGCGCACCGACGGAGTACGACCCGTTCGTCAACCCCGAGGCGTCCAAGGCCCGACGTAACCAGGTGCTGCAGAACCTCGTCGACGTCCACAAGCTCGACCAGGCCACCGCGGACAAGTACAAGGCGACACCGGTCAACCTCGCCACCACGAAACCGCCCGTGGTGAAGGAAGGATGCGCGAACGCCGACAACCGGATCGCGAACGCCGCATTCTTCTGCCAGTACGCCGTCAATTGGCTCGAGAGCACCGGCGGGATCTCGGACACGCAGTTGACGTCCGGCGGACTGAAGATCGTCACCACGCTCGACGCGAACCTGCAGAACAGCATGCAACAGCACCTGACGGCCGGGTTCCCGGCGACGTCGCCGATGACGGCCGTGCTGCCCGCAGTGGATCCGCACACCGGCAACATCCTTGCCATGGTCACCAACAAGCTGTACGGCACGAACAAGTCCAGCAAGGACATCACGCATACCTCGTTGCCGATCTTCACCAGCTACTCGTCCTCGGGTGCATCGACGTACAAGCTGTTTTCGCTGCTGACCGCACTGCAGACCGGCGTGCCGTCGACGTGGACCATCGGTACGAACGACACCGGCAGCGGCTACACGCCTAGCAACTGTTACGGCGTGACGACTCCCGCGACCAATGGCGACGCGAACATCTCCTACAGCGTCAACGAGTCCCTGTCCTCCGGTACCGCGAAGTCGTCCAACACGTTCTACGTCGGCATGGACGACTCGCTGTTCGGCTGCAACCTGCAACCGATCGTCAACATGGCGCTTCGCCTCGGCATGAACGGCCTCAAGGAATCGCAGGACGGGGCCAACGGCAAGACGACGATCGCGCAGGACATCGTCACCAACCAGAACGTGTTCCGGATCGCATTAGGCAGCGGCATCGGCACCAGCCCGCTGGAGCTCGCGGGCGCGTACGCAGCGGTCGCGAACGGTGGCAAGTACAACGCTCCGGCCCCGATCCTCTCGATCAAGGGCCCGGACGGCCGGCCGCTTCCAGGTGGCGTCAAGCGCTCGCCGGCTGTGCAGGTGATCAGCCCGCAGGTCGCCGCGCAGGCCGTATCCATCCTGGCCGGCGATACCCGCTTCCCCGGCACGTCCGCGCAGCAGTTCCAGACCTGGTACGCCCAGAACCCCAGCGTCATTGCCGGCAAGACGGGCACCGCGGTCGCCGGCGACGTGCGCAAGAACTCCGCGCTCTGGTTCGTCGGCATGACGCCGAATCTCGTCGCGACGAGTGCGGTGATCAATCCGGCCGGCCCGTCGCAGCCCATCCCGTCGCTGCCCGGCGTGACCGATCCAGCGCACAACGCCTACGGCGACTACGCGTCCCAGCTGTGGCTCAACGCCCTGACGCCGACGCTGTCCGCTCAGCAGTGGACGTGGACGGATCCCAACGCGCCCACGCTCGGCGACCCGGTCCCGTCGGTCGTCGGCCTGGACATGGCGACCGCGAAGGCACGTCTCACGAGCGCCGGATTCAAGATGGCCGAGCTGGACGCGGCGGACCAGCTGCAATGCGCCAGTGCTCTGCCGCTCGGCACGGTCGCCTTCGCCGGCCCGCAGCTCGCGCCGAAGGGATCGACGATCACCGTCTGCCCGAGCAACGGCATCCAGCAGCACGTCTACGCGCCGCCGCCGGTGATCAAGAAGACGCCGACGCCGACGAA
>JAODNL010000482.1 GCA_025465405.1 Pseudonocardiales bacterium
CATCAGGTCACGGCGTTGAGCCGGCACGGCGCATCACCCGCGGCCGGTGCCAGCTCGCAGCGCGGCGACGTGACCGATCAGGCGGCGGTCGCCTCGATTGCCTCGGACCACGACGTGGTGGTCTCAGCCCTCGGCCCGTCACGAGAGCCGGGGGACGACCCGGCCGAGTTCACGTCCGTGATCATCGGGCTGGCGGACGCGGTCGGCTCCGCCCGGCTTCTCGTCGTCGGCGGCGCGGGCAGCCTGAGGTCCGAGGCGGGCGTACGTCTGGTTGATCTGCCCGACTTCCCCGCGCCATACAAGGCGGAGTCCCTGGCCCAGGCCGACGCGTTGGAAGCACTTCGCCGCAGCCGCGCCGACCTCGACTGGACCTACCTCTCGCCGGCCCCCGAGATCGGTCCCGGTGAGCGCACCGGCGGCTACGCCGTCGGAGGCGACGAGCCGGTGGGCGAGTTCATCAGCTTCGAGGACTACGCGGTCGCGCTGGTCGACGAGCTGGAGCACCCGAAGCACCAGCGAGCCCGGTTCACGGTGGCACAACCAGCCAAGTGAGCCGCGCGGCGGCGCGGGCCCGGACGGGCCGGCGACGGCCCGAGTGCGCACCGGCTGCGCTGCGAACGCGCACCGGCTGCGCTCCGAATGCGCACCGGCTGCGTGCCGGCCAGCGGCATCAGGAAGGATGTCGCCATGATTCCGGACCCCCGCGCCGCCGTCGAGTACCGCGTTCCCGCCGTTGACCTGCGCGTCGGCGACCTGGTCAACACCTCGCCGGGCGAGGACGACTGGCAAGAAGTTCTGAGCGTGCACACGTCGAGCGAAGACGTCACCGACGAGGACGTCCGCTCGCTCGTCGAGTCGGTGCAGGGCCGGTACGTGGTCGTGCAGCTCACCGACCTGGCACCCGTCGACTCGGGCGTGTACTTCGGCGGAGGCCTGGCAATGACCTACGCCACCGACGACGGGGCCGACCAGGCGGTCAAGGACCTTGTCAGCGCCGAGGACGGCGTGCGGACCTACCTCTACACGAAGTTCGAGCTCGTGACCGTGCGCTCGTCCGGCGCTTAGCACTTCCGGCTTTGCCCGGGATTTGGGGCCTCCTACGGTGCGCTGGTAGCCTTGCCGGGTTGTCTGCTCGGCCCGAATCGGCCGCTGGCGGGCGTCCACATCACCCAACTGCGAACGTCGAGGCTTCTTCGTGGCGAACATCAAGTCCCAGATCAAGCGAATCCGCACCAACGAGGCGGCGCGCCTGCGCAACAAGAGCGTCAAGTCCTCGCTGAAGACGGCGGTCCGCCACTTCCGCGAGGCGGCCGACTCGGGCGACCGCGAGGCCACCCAGGCCGCGCTCACGTCCGCCGCGCGCCAGCTGGACAAGGCAGCCAGCAAGGGCGTCATCCACAAGAACCAGGCGGCCAACAAGAAGTCCGCGATGGCGCAGCGCGCCAACGATCTCTAGTCCTCGATCTCCAGTTCGGCAGCGCTAGCCCGAGCCGCTAGCGAGCCGACAGCGCGAGCCGACAGCGCGCCGCTAGCGTGCCGCGCGGGCGGCCGCGAGCTCGCGGACCGCGCGCTCCAGCGCGTACGGCCCATGGGCGGCCGCCCCCTTCACGTCCGCGTTCAGGCCGGCCACGATGCCCAGCGCCCGGCGCAGGCCCAGCTCGGTCCAGCCACGCGCCTGGGCGCCGGCCTTCTTCACCTTCCACGGCGGCATGGCCAGCGCCTGCGCGAGGGCGTACGGATCGGCACGACCGGCGGATGCCACACGGGCCATCGACCGGACGCCGTCGGCGAGGGCATCAGCGATCAGTACCTCGGCGACTCCGATCGACAGCGCATGCCGCAGCGTCTCGAGGGCCTGCGCGGGCTTGCCGCTAACCGCGAGATCGGCGACGGCGAAGCCGGTCACCTCGGCCCGGCCACGGTGGTAGGCCCGCACCAGGTCGACGTCGACGCGGCCTCCCGAATCGCTGACCAGCTGACCCGATACGGCTGCGAGCTCCCGCAAGTCGCTGCCCACCGCATCGACCAGGACCGCCACTGCCTCCGGCGAGATCGTGCCACCGGCGCGACGGACCTCGGCGCGGACGAAGTCCTGCCGTTCCTCCGGTCGGGTCAGCTTGGCGCAGCCGATCTCGAGTGCGTGGCCCTTGCGGGCGGCCTCTAGCACGGCCTTGCCCTTGGCGCCGCCGGCGTGCTGCAACACGATCGTCGTGCCGTCCGCCGGCGCCTCGAGATACGGGCGCAGCACGGCGAGCGCGGCGACCTTGAGGTCCTGGGCGGCGCGGATCACGACCAGCCGGGCGTCACCGAACAGCGACGGGCCCAGCATCTCGTGCAGCTCAGGCCCCTCGACCTCGGCGCCGGCCCGTTCCGACTCGCCGACGCCCGAGTCATGGCGACGCGCGGCGGCGGAGAGCGCGCTGACGGCCCGCCCGACGAGCAACTCCTCGTCACCGACGAGCAGCACCACGCCGGGTAGCACTGCCGGCAGATCGTCGAGGGTGACCGGGCGAGCAGGCATGGGCCCATCCTGGCATTGACCGCCGACGTGGCCGCGCCCACGGGTAGTGGCGCGGTCGTCCCACCTCCGAGCCCGACGGTGCTGGCCCGCGTGCCGCGGAGCACCGCGGTAAGCGTGCCGTCTCGGACCACGAGTGCGACGTCACCGTCGTGGTCGGTGCGGCGGACCGGCACAGCGAGCCGGGCCAGTTCGGCGAGCAGCAGCGGCGACGGATGGCCGTAGTCGTTGTGCAAGCCGACGCTGATGACGGCGATCTTCGCGTGCACCGCGGCCAGGAACGCCGGCCACGAATACGCCGAGCCATGGTGCGGCACCTTCAGCACGTCGGCCCGCAGGTCGAGGCCGTCGGCGAGCAGCGCCTGCTGCGCCTCGACCTCGGCATCGCCCGGCAGCAGGACCCGCTCGCCGCCGACCGTTGCGCGAAGCACAAGCGAGGAGTTGTTCGGGTCCGACCGAGTGTCGCGGAAGGCCACCGCCGGACCGAGCACCTCCAGATGGACGCGCCCGACGTCGAAGGCCTGCCCGGCGGCGACGACACCGACCCCGAGGCGATGCGCGGCAACTGTGTCGTGCACCAGCTTCTCGCCGGAGAACGGCTGGGCCAGTGGTCCAGTGATCACCCGCCCGACGTGCCGGCCGTGGAACACGCCGACGATCCCGGCGACGTGGTCGAGGTGGTAGTGGCTGATCGCGAGCAGCGGGACGTCCGCGACGCCGAGATCGCGCAGGCATCGGTCCACCGCGACCGGATCGGGTCCGGTGTCGATCACGACCGCGCTACCGGGTCCCGCGCGCAGTACCAGCGCGTCGCCCTGACCCACGTCGCAGGCGACGAGCGCCCATCCCGCCGGTGGCCAGCCCGAGACCGCCGCGCGGACCGGGATGAGCACCACGACCGCGATCGCGGCTGATGCAGCGAGCGCCCGCCGGGGGCCGGCCCGGTGCGCGGCCAGGACGAGGCCGACCGCGACACCGAGCAGGGCCATCCCGCCGGACACCCCGCCCGGCCACGGCACGGTGGCCCCGTGCAGCCCTCCGAAGAAGTCGGCATCGAGGACCAGCCAGCGGCACGGCCATCCGGCCAGCTGAGCGAACAGCTGCGCGGCCGGCATCCAGAGCGGCGACAGCACGGCAGCGATGAAGCCGAGGACGGTCACCGCGACGACGACCGGCTCGGCGAGCACGTTCGCCGGGATCGCGACCAGGCTCACCCGTCCGGAGATCGCCGCGATCACCGGAGCGGTGACGAGATGGGCCGCGGCGGCCACTGCGATCCCCTCGGCGGCGAGCGCGGGGACCCGCCTGCGGCGCAGCGCATCGGCCCAGCTCGGCGCCAGAACGAGGAGCGCGCACGTCGCGAGCACCGACATCGCGAAGCCTGGGTCATCGGCCAGGCCCGGATCCCACAGCAGCAGCGCAAGTACGGCCGCCGCGACCGAGGGAAGGGCCTGCCGCGGCCGACCGCCGGCCAGGGCAGCGAGCGCGATCGACGCCATGACGGCGGCGCGAAGCACGCTTGGCGACGGCCTCGCGACGATGATGAAGCCGAGCAGCACAAGGCCGCCCAGCACCGCGCAGACCCACGGCCGGGCCCGCGCCCGACGCAGGGCCAGCAGGACCGCGCCGACCAGGATCGAGCAGTTCGTCCCGCTGACTGCGACCAGATGCGTCAGGCCGGCCATGCGGAACCGCTCGGCGAGCACCGGGTCGAGTTCGGTGGTGTCACCGTCGATCAATCCGGGCAGCAGGCCACGTGGACCCTCCGGCAGCCCCGCCGCGGCTCGGCGCAGCGAGGTGCGGACCGTCCCGGCGGCTCGCTGCCACCACGGCGGTGAGCCGAGCAGGACCGGGTCGGATTGGGCGAACAGGGTCACCGACAGAGACCCCGCGTCGAGCGCGGGCTGCAACCGGCCGTCCAAGCGCACCCGCTGGCCGGGCAGCACGTCTCGCCACAGCTGGGCCGGCGCGAGCACGACGACCTGACCGGACACCGCGACCCGGCGTCCGGCGACGAGTAGCGACGACGCGCGCCCGACGACCGCCGACCGCGGCGATCCGGAGACGCCCTTGGCCGCCAGCGGTCGAGGATCGGCGGTGACCTTCAGCTCGATCGTGACGGCAACGTGCTGCCGGGCCAGCTGGGCAAGCGGCGAGGCCCGACTGTGGGCGACCCGGCCGGCGAACGGGATGACGACGAGCGCGATACAGAAGGCGACCAGCGCGATCGCCGCGGCAGCACGCACGTGACGGCGGGCGGCCAGCAGACCGGCCACACCGATGACGCACGCCGTACCGGCGACGGTCAGGTCGACGCCCGGGGACCGTCCGAAGCACAGCAGCAGCCCGAGCCACGCGCCCGCGGCGCCGAGGCACAGCCGCAGGTCGACGCCAGCCGCGCGAGCAGCGCCTGACCGGACGCCGACGAAGTGATCTTGTGCAGACTCGCCCGATCTGACGGGCGTGTCTGCACAAGATCGCCACCCACCGTTGCGGCGCTGCATCACACCGTCACCAGCGGACGTAGCGCAGCGAACTTGACCGCTCCGATCCCGGTGACCTCGCGCAGCTGGTCGATCGTGCTGAACTGCCCGTGACCGGCTCGCCAGTCGAGGATGTTCTGGGCGAGCACCGGCCCGACGCCTGGCAGCGACTCGAGCTGGTCGAGCGAGGCCGTGTTCAGGTTGACCGGCTGGCCACCGGAAACAGCTCCGCCGCTCGGCGCACTGGTCGGGCTCGCGCCGGGCCGCCCGACGGCGACCTGCTGACCGTCAGTGAGCCTGGCCGCGAGGTTGAGACTGGCCAGCTCCACCCCCGGTAACGCGCCCCCGGCTGCGCGGAGTGCGTCATAGACCCGGCTTCCTTCCGGCAGGCGGTAGAGCCCCGGATGCCGCACCCGTCCCGCCACGTCGACGACGAGCGCG
>JAODNL010000525.1 GCA_025465405.1 Pseudonocardiales bacterium
AGAAAGGCAAGGGCGGTCGCGGGCCGACCCAGCCCCGGCTGCCGGCCGGCTTCCCCGGCGGCGGCTTCCCGGGCGGCGGCTTCCCCGGCGGGGGCTTCCCCGGTGGCGGTGGCGGCGGCACGCCGCAGCTGCCGCCCGGTTTCGAGATGCCTGACCTGTCCAAGCTGGACCTGCCGAAGCAGTAACGCGCGGCGATCTTGTGCAGACACGCGCGCGAAGGTCGGCGAGTCTGCACAAGATCGGCTAGTTCACGCGCAGAGCTCGCCGCAGCTGGTCGGCAACAAGCTGCTCCTCGGTGCGGATGACGACGCTCAGAAAGCGCAGGACGAGCGCATCGGCAAGTGCCAGCTCGTTCTGACGAAGCTGGTCCTCCCACCAGCGGCGCGCAACCAGGTGCAAGGCGCCGTCAACCTCCGCGACGACGAGCCGCCCGTCCTTGCGACGCCAGCTTGCATCTACGTAGCGTCGCTGCCCGGACGGCTCGCGGCGAACACGCTGACGTATCGGCTCGGGCAGCCGATGCCGACGGCACAGGCGAACGAAGTCGATCTCGGATAGTGCTTCGGATCCGCCGGCGATGTCGGCGACGGCTGCGAGCAGTACCGCCCGATGGCGCGTTCGCGGGGCCTGCCGAAGGGCCCTGGTGAGCTCGTTCGGATCGACCTTGCGCTGTTGGACTGACGCGGCGAGCAGTCCGCAGGCTGGTCGGGGTCCGGTGAACGTCGCGCCCGCGCGGATGAGCGCGTCAGGCAAGTACTCGACACCCTTGCGCGCGTTCTGACGGATCGTCCCGGTGCCATGTCGGTGGTGCACGACCGGTACCGGGCACGCGCCACGCAGACGCGTGCCGCCAGGCACCAGCAGATGCGCGCCCTCTCGCTCCCAGCCTGTGATCCCATAGGCCTCAGCCGCGGTGAACGCGGTGAGAATCGCCCACGGACCGCCGTGTATGCGGGCGACCCGCCAGCGCTGGCTGCGGCTCAACGGACCGTTGTGCATGACGATCGCGAGACCCGCACGTTGCCATCGACCGGCCGCGAGCTCGACGGCTATCTCGCGGCGGTGGACGCCGTCGGCCCGAAGTTGCCGAGCCGTGGTGATGAGACGACCGTCGGCGCGTTCGAGTCGGGGCATCCGCCTATCGTCGTGCGGCGCCTCAGGGGACGCGATGCCGCGCGAAGAACTGTGGGCGGTGCGGCCCGCTGTCCACAGCACACGCTCGGATCTTGTGCAGACGCACCGCAGACGTTCGGCGCGTCTGCACAAGATCAAGTCGAGGCGGGACCGCGCAACGAGGCGGCGACAGTCGCGGGCACGACTTCGTGCCGGGCGAAGCGGCGGGTGAACCGGCCGGTCCCGGCGCTCAGCGATCGCAGCGTGATCGTGTAACGGACCAGCTCCGCATCGGGCACCTCGGCGTGCACGATGCTGCGCTCCATCCCGAGCGGCGCCGTCGGGTCGGGCTCCGTGCCGGTGACCCGCCCCCGCCGTCCCGACAGGTCGGAGAGCACGCTGCCGACGTGGGCGTCCGGCACGATCACGTCGACGGCCGCGATCGGCTCCAGCAGCGCGGGCTTCGCCGACGCGGCGGCGTCCTTGACGGCCAGCGCACCGGCGGTCTGGAACGCCGCGTCGGAGGAATCGACGCTGTGCGCCTTGCCGTCGACGAGGGTGACGAGGACGTCGACGACCGGAACGTGGTCATTGTCGAGGCCGTGCTCGAGCTGCGAGCGCACGCCCTTCTCGACCGAGGCGATGAACTGCGACGGCACGGCGCCGCCGACGACCTTCTCCGTGAACTGCACTCCGGAGCCCCGCGGCAGCGGTGTGACGAGCACGTCGCACACGGCGTACTGCCCGTGTCCACCGGACTGCTTGACCAGCCGGCCGTGGCCGCGAGCCTCGGCGGTGAACGTCTCCTGCAGCGCGATCCGCAGCGGAACGGTCTCGACGTGTGCGCCTGTCGCCCGCAGCCGCTCGAGGACGACGTCGGCGTGCGCTTCGCCGAGGCACCACAGCACGAGTTGGCCGGTGTCCTGGTGTCGCTCGACGCGCACCGTCGGGTCGCCGGCGGTCAGCCGGCCGAGCGCCTTGGCGAGCGCGTCCTCGTCGGCCCGGGTCGCCGCGAGCACCGCCACTGGCAGCAGCGGATCGGGCATGTCCCACGGCGCGATCAAGAGCGGCGCCGACTTGGCTGAGATCGTGTCGCCGGTTTCGGCGACGCCGAGCCGGCCGATCGCGCAGATGTCGCCGGCGATCGCACGCTCGATCGGGCGCAGCGTCGCCCCCAGCGGTGAGAGCACCTGGCCGACACGCTCATCGGCGTCGTGGTCCGGATGGCCACGCTCGCCACCGCCGTGCCCGGAGATGTGCACCGCCGTCTCGGCCGTGAGCGTCCCCGAGAACACGCGCAGCAGCGAGAGGCGGCCCAGGTACGGGTCCACGGTGGTGCGGACCACCTCGGCCAGCAGGGGGCCGTCGGGGTCGCAGTTCAGAGCCGGCCCGGGCGAGCCATCCAGCGCCGTGACCTCCGGCGGATCCATCTCGACCGGGGACGGGAAACCGCCGGACAGCACCTCCAGCAACTCACCCAGGCCCAGGCCGGTCGCCGCACAGACCGGCAGCACCGGATAGAACGTCCCCCGCGCGACGGCCGTCTCGAGATCGTCTATGAGCACGTCGAGACCGATGTCCTCGCCGGCGAGGTAGCGGTCCAGCAGCGTCTCGTCCTCGCTGTTGTTGATGATCGCCTCGATCAGTGCACCGCGCGCGGTGTCGATGTCGCCGTCGACGGTGACTGTCGCGTCCACCGGCGATTCCTTGGCCGGGAAGCCGGCCGAGTAGTCGTACACGGTCCTGGTGAGCAGGCCGATGAGGCCGTCGGGGCAATCACGGCCGGACACCGTCAGGTAGAGCGGCAGCACGGCCTGCCCGTCGTCGCCGCCGAAGACACGCTGGCACGCGGCGATGGTCGGCGCGAGCGCAGCGCGCGGCGCGTCCAGCTTGGTGATCACCACTGCGCGCGGTGTGCCGAGCGCGGCGCACTCCTCCCACAGCGAGACGGTGATCGGGTCGATCTCGTCGGTGGCCGAGACGACGAACAGCGCCGCGTCTGCTGCGCGTAGCCCAGCTCGCAATTCCCCAGTGAAATCGGGATATCCGGGTGTGTCGAGCAGGTTCACGACGACGTTGTCCCACCGCAGTGGGCACACCGAGAGCGCGACCGAGCGCTGCTGGGAGACCTCGACCGGGTCGCTGTCGCTTACGGTCGTGCCGTCGGGGACCGTGCCAGTGCGGGGGATCGCGCCGGTTACGGCCAGCAACGCTTCGACCAGCGTG
>JAODNL010000529.1 GCA_025465405.1 Pseudonocardiales bacterium
GTTCATCCTCTTCGACGAGAGCTACGAGTCGGCCGCGCTCAAGCGGTACACCGATCTGACCGGGTCGAACCAGTACAACGTCGACTATTCGATCCTGGGTACGAGCCGCGTCGAGCCGTTGCTGCGCGCCATCAGGTTGGGCATGCGTTCCGCGGGCATGCAGGTGGAGTCCGTCAAGGGCGAGTGCAATCTCGGGCAGCACGAGATCGCGTTCAAGTACACCGACGCGCTCACGACCTGCGACAACCACGTGATTTACAAGAACGGCGCCAAGGAGATCGCGGCCCAGCACGGGTCGGCGCTGACCTTCATGGCGAAGTACAACGAACGCGAGGGAAACTCCTGCCACGTCCACCTGTCGCTACGGACTCCTGAGGGTGAGCCGGTATTCGCCGGGTCGAGACCAGGGGGCGTGTCGGAGCTGTTCGAGCAATTCGTGGCCGGACAGCTGGCCGGACTTCGCGAGCTGAGCTACTTCTTCGCACCGAACATCAATTCCTACAAGAGATATCAACCTGGTTCGTTCGCACCCACCGCGGCGATGTGGGGCTTCGACAACCGCACGTGTGCGATCCGCGCCGTCGGACACGGGCAGAGCCTCCGGTTCGAGAACCGCGTTCCCGGCGGGGATGTCAACCCGTACCTCGCCGTCGCGGCAATGATCGCCGCGGGCCTGCACGGCGTCGACAACGGGCTCGAACCGGCGGCGGCGTTCGCGGGCAATGCTTACACCAGCGACGCCCCCCGCGTACCGACGACGTTGCGCGAGGCGGCCGATCTGTGGCAGGACAGTGCCATCGCCCGTGCGGCGTTCGGGGACGACGTCGTCGACCACTACGCCAACGCGGCGAAGGTCGAACTGAGCGCCTTCGACGCGGCCGTGACCGACTGGGAGCGCGTCCGAAACTTCGAGCGGATCTAGTCGATGACGAGCACCTACGACGTCATCAACCCGGCCACGGAAGAGGTGGTCACCACCGTCGATCTGCTGGACGAGTCCGCCACCGACGAGGCCATCTCCCGCGCTCGCAAGGCGTTCGCATCCTGGCGGCAGGTAAGCCCGAACGACCGGGCGAGGCTGTTGCGGCGCTTCGCCGACGCGGTCGATGCCGACGGGGAGAATCTCGCGCAACTCGAAGTGACGAACTCGGGGCACACCATCGGCAGCGCCCGCTGGGAGGCCGGCAACGTACGCGACGTCATCGCGTACTACTCCGGCGCACCCGAACGTCTCATCGGTCAGCAGATCCCGGTCGCGGACGGCATAGACGTGACCTTTCACGAACCACTCGGCGTGGTGGGCGCCATCGTGCCGTGGAACTTCCCGATGCCCATCGCGTCGTGGGCGTTCGCACCCGCGTTGGCTGCCGGCAACACGGTGTTGCTCAAGCCCGCCGAACTCACGCCGCTCACCGCGATGCGCCTGGCCGAGCTGGCGTTGAACGCCGGCATACCCGAGGACGTCTTTCAGGTGCTGCCTGGAAAGGGCAGCGTCGTGGGTCAGCGGTTCGTCGACCATGCCGACGTCGCCAAGATCGTGTTCACCGGCTCCACGGAGGTGGGCCGCCAGGTGATGGCCGGCTGCGCGGCGCGCATCAAGCCGGTGACTCTCGAACTCGGCGGCAAGAGTGCCAACGTGGTGTTTGCCGACGCCGACCTGGAACAGGCCGCAACGACGGCGCCGTCGTCGGTGTTCGACAACGCCGGGCAGGATTGCTGTGCCCGCTCGCGCATCCTCGTGCAGCGTGGCGCATACGACCGGTTCATGGAGCTGTTCGAGGTGGCGGTGAAGCGGGTGGTGGTGGGCGATCCGGCCGAGGAACGTGCGGAGATGGGTCCGCTGATCAGCGCTGCCCAGCGCGAACGGGTGGGCTCGTTCGTGCCCGACGAGGAACAGGTCGCGTTCCGCGGCAGCGCCCCCGACGGTGCCGGATTCTGGTACCCCCCGACCGTTCTGACACCGACCGACCCGAAGGATCGGGTCCTGCACGAGGAGATCTTCGGTCCGGTGGTCGCGGTCGTCGCCTTCGACGACGAGGCGGATGCGATTCGGATCGCCAACGACAGCGAGTTCGGCTTGTCGGGTTCGATCTGGACCCGTGACGTCGGACGGGCCCTCAGGATGAGCCGCGGCATCGAGTCGGGCAACCTGTCGGTGAACTCGCACTCGTCGGTCCGTTATTGGACACCGTTCGGCGGCTTCAAGTCCTCCGGTCTCGGACGTGAGCTGGGACCGGACGCGCCGTTTGCGTTCACAGAGACCAAGAACGTCTTCATCTCGACGAAGGAGTAGGGCGATGACCGGATTCGGCGGAAGGCTGGCAGGCAAGGTCGCCGTGGTGACCGGGGCCGGCAGTGGCATCGGCCTGGCGACCGCGAGGCGTTTCGCCGGCGAGGGTGCGAAGGTCGTCTGTGCCGACATCGACGCCGACGCGGGCGGCACGGCCGCCGCCGAGGTTGGCGGCACCTTCGTCAAGGTCGACGTGACCTCCGAACCCGAGGTGCAGGCGATGTTCCAATCGGCTGTGGACGAATACGGCCGGCTGGACATCACGTTCAACAACGCGGGCATCTCCCCGCCCGACGACGACTCGATCTTGACGACCGGCCTCGACTCGTGGAAGCGCGTGCAGGAGGTCAACCTGACATCGGTGTACCTCTGCTGCAAGTACGCGATCGAGCACATGCGCGCCGGCGGCGGCGGATCGATCATCAACACGGCGTCCTTCGTCGCGGTGATGGGATCGGCGACGTCGCAGATCTCCTACACCGCAAGCAAGGGCGGGGTACTGGCGATGAGCCGCGAACTCGGCGTCCAGTTCGCGCGGGAGGGCATCAGGGTGAACTCGGTGTGCCCCGGCCCGGTGAACACGCCGATGCTGCAGGAGCTCTTCGCCAAGGACCCGGAGCGGGCGGCGCGCCGCCTGGTGCATATCCCGATCGGTCGATTTGCCGAGGCCGACGAGATCGCGGCCGCGGTGACATTCCTTGCAAGCGACGACGCCTCGTTCATCACAGCGTCCACGTTCCTCGTCGACGGCGGAATCAGCGGCGCCTACGTCACGCCACTCTGACGATCATCATGCCCTCGTGTCGTCCGAACCGCACGATCGCATGATGATCGTCGACGGGCGCGCCGCGGGTCAGCCGAGCACGACGGAGCGGGTCAGGTTGCGCGGCCGGTCCGGATCGAGGTGCCGCGCTTCGGCCCGGCGAGCGGCGAGCAGCTGGGCCCGCACGAGGTCGGCGACCGGGTCGAGGTCGTCGTCGACGATCGCGGCCCCGGCGGCCGCGATGTCTGCGGCGATCCCCGGGACGGGGCGGCCGAACACCCACACCGCGCGGCCCGGCTCGGCGATCGCAATAGGCCCGTGCCGGTATTCCATCTGTGGGTACGCCTCGGTCCACAGTTGTGCCGCCTCGCGCATCTTCAGCGCCGCTTCCAGAGCGATCCCGTACGCCCAATCCTGACCGAGGAACGTGAACTGGCCGGCCTGCTCGACCTCCGGCGCGAAACGGCTATCGGCTTCGAGCACGCCGGCGCCTTGCGCGATCACCTGCTCGACCGGCTCGCCGAGAGCCGCGCGCAGCAGCATCAACGCAGTGGTAGCGAAGACCGTCTGGACGACCGACTCCTCGTCGGCGAAGTCGAGCACCACCGTCTCCGTGGCGGCCTCGGCGACCGGGCAGTCACGCACGGCGGTGATCGCGACGACCGGTGATCTTGCCGCCTCGATCGCGCGGACGACCTCGGTCGTCGTGCCCGATCGCGATATCGCGACCACGCGGTCGTATCGCCGTCCGGCGGGGAAGTGGCTGGCGGCGAAGCCGTCCGTCTCGCCGCCGCCCAAGTGTTCGCGCAGCGACGCGTAGGCGGTGCCCATGAACCACGACGTGCCGCACCCGATCACGGCAATCCGCTCACCGGGTCGGGGCAGGACGTGCGCGATGTCCGGTACCAGCCCGACGGCTCTCGCCCAGGCTTCGGGTTGCCGGCGGATCTCGCGAGCGACATGGGAGTGGGCGGGTGCCACGTCAGCGGTCATGAGTCCTTCCAGTGGTCATCGGTCGACTGCCCGGCGGTCCGCCTGAGGGTACGGCGGGCGTGACGTCGTGTTCTTCGCCGCGTCGGCCGAGCAGAACGGCGGTATCGAGGTTCTGGACCTCCGTTCGGCACAGTGGTCGCATCCGTCGATTGCCCTTGACACGGCGATAGCCCACGGTAATGCTCGAATCACCCCAAATGACACATAAGTGTCTGCCCACCAACGCAGCCGGGCGGATTGGCATCTAGGGCGTCCTGCCCGTTCTGGTGGCACCGAGAACGGGAGGCATCATGTCCATACGTGCTCGTCGCGGAGCATGGATTCTCGCGCCGGCTGCGACAGTCCTGCTGATACTCGGCGTCACCGCGGCATCGAGAACGGTGGCTCATCACATCTTCGCCGCGGACAGTCGAGAGCAGACCATCAACAAGAAGGTCGACGCGCTGCTGGCCAAGATGACGCTCGCGGAGAAGTTCGGCCAGCTCGAGATGGCCGGGCCGGATGGAGCGAACGGCACGCCTGGCCCGCTGTTGCTGCAGAACGCGAAGGCCGGCCTGGTCGGATCGGTGCTCGATCTCGTCGGTGTGAACAACATCAATCAAGCCCAGCAGGCGGCACTGCAGTCGCGACTGCACATTCCGTTGATCTTCTCGCTCGACGTGATCCACGGCTATCAGACGATCTTCCCGGTGCCGCTCATGGAAGCGAGCAGCTGGGATCTGGCCGCCATCACCCGCGACGAGGCGGTGTCGGCGAGTGAAGCCACCGCGGATGGCATCAAGTGGACGTTCAACCCGATGGTCGACATCGCCCGCGACCCACGCTGGGGTCGCGTCGTCGAAGGCGCCGGTGAAGATCCGTATCTCGGCTCGGCGGTGGCCGCCGCGAAGGTCGCGGGTTACCAGGGCAGCGACTACAGCCGTCTGGACAAGATGGCGGCGACCGTGAAGCACTTTGCCGCCTACGGCGCGCCGGTTGCCGGCCGCGAGTACAACACCGTTGACATGTCGACGCAGCAGCTGTTCAACGACTACCTTCCGCCGTACAAGGCGGCGGTCAACGCCGGCGTCGCGACCGTCATGAGCGCGTTCAACTCGCTCAACGGTGTGCCTGCGAGCGGCGATCCGTACTTGCTGAAGCAGATCCTTCGGCAGATGTGGGACTTCAAGGGTGCGGTGGTCAGCGACTACCAGGCCGTACAGGAACTCGTCGAGTTCGGCTTCGCCGCCAACGAGCAGGACGCGGCGCGGCTGGCATTGACCGCCGGAGTCGACATCGAGATGGGCGTTCAGGTGCCGAGCATCAACTCGACCTACACGAACTTCGGGCCGGCTCTCGTGACGTCGGGCAAGGTCAGCATCGCTCAGGTGAATGCCGATGTACGGCACGTCCTTCGCCTGAAGTACCTGGCCGGTGTCTTCGACCATCCATTTACCGACCCCACTCGCGTCCAGCACGCCGAACTGACTCCGGCGAACCTGGCGGCCGCACGCACCATCGCCGACGAATCAAGTGTGCTGCTGCGTAACGAGAATGCGCTGCCGCTGCCCAAGTCGACCGGCTCGATCGCAGTGGTGGGACCACTCGCCGACAACGCGGCCGACCAGCTCGGGTCGAACGTCCCGATCGGTCAGAACGCGGTAGCCGTGGCCCACACGACGACCGTCCTGCAGGGCGTCAAGAACGCCGTGCCGTCGGCGACCGTCACGTACGCGCAGGGATGCGACACAGCATGTACGTCGAGCGCCGGATTCGGCGCCGCGGTGCAGGCCGCGAATGCGGCGCAGCGGACGGTGGTCGTGGTGGGCGAGCCGGCCTCGTATTCCGGCGAGGCGTCCTCGCGCAGCGACATCAGCCTGCCTGGCCAGCAGCTGGCCCTGGTGCAGGCCATTGCCGCAACCGGTAAGCCATACGTGGTCGTGCTCATGAACGGGCGGCCGCTCACGATCGGCTGGCTGGCCGACAACGCGCCCGGCCTGCTGGAATCGTGGTATCCCGGTACGGAGGGCGGGAATGCCGTCGCGGACGTGCTGTTCGGTTCAGTCAATCCCAGTGGCAAGTTGCCGATGACTTTCCCGCGCAACGTCGGGCAGATCCCGATCTCGTACAACGAGCTGCCCACGGGGCGTCCGGCCGATCCGAACAACAAGTACACGTCCAAGTACCTCGACGTGCCGAACACACCGCAGTACCCGTTCGGGTTCGGCTTGTCTTACACCACGTTCCAGTTCTCGAACCTTCGCCTGTCGTCGTCCTCCGTCGGCACGCACGGCTCTCTGACCGTTCGAGCGGACATCACGAACACCGGAACGACCAGCGGCACCGATGTCGCCCAGCTCTACATCCACGACAGGGTCGCGAGCGTCCTGCAGCCGGTCCGCAAGCTGGCCGGTTTCCAGCGCGTCTCGATTGCCGGGGGCCAGACCCGCACGGTCACGTTCACGCTCGGCCCCAGCCAGCTTGGCTACTACGACAACAACGGCCACTTCGGTGTGGAGCCGGGAGCATTCGACGTGTACGTCGGTGACAGTTCGGTCGGAGGCCTGTCCGGCCAACTCAGCGTGCAGTGAGCAGTCGCCGCCGGAGTACCGGCGGCCCGTCGTCGATCGCAACCGAGAGGCCCCGGCAGGGGCCTCTCGGCGTTGCTGGCCGCCCTCGGAACCATTACTGTAATTGACAACGACTTTCATTATCAGGTTAGCTCATAGCGGTCAGCGCGGCCAGGTCGCTGATCGCCGATCCCCAGGAGAACCGCATGCTTGCTCGACCGATCCTCGCGTCCGCCGTGGCTGGCGTTCTCGCGGTCAGCATCGCCGCATGCAGCACATCCCCGAAGGGATCCTCGGGTTCCGCCAGCGGCGCCGGCACGATCCTCAACGTGGCGGCAAGCATCAACGCCTGGGGCAGCATCCTGTCCCAGGTCGGCGGCACGCACGTGCATGCGACGTCGATCATCACCAATCCCGACACCGACCCACACACGTACGAACCGACTCCGGCCGACGCGCGCACGATTGCCAGTTCGCAGCTGTTCGTCGAGAACGGCATCGGCTACGACCCGTGGGCGGCCAAAGCACTCGCCGCCAGTCCGGACTCGACTCGGGTCGTCCTCGACGTCGGTCAGCTCGTCGGCGTCCCCGCGGGCGGCAACCCGCACCGCTGGTACTCACCGAGCGACGTCACGAAAGTCGCGGACACGATCACCGCCGACCTGAAGAAGCTGGACCCGGCCGACGCCGGCTACTTCGACGCCCAACGGCAGGCCTTCGACAACACCGGCCTGGCCAAGTACCACCAGCTGATCAACGACATCAAGGCGAAGTACGCCGGGACCCCGGTCGGAGCCAGCGAATCGATCTTCGCTCCGCTGTCGGATGCGCTGGGTCTGGACCTGGTCACTCCCCCCACCTTCTTGAAGGCGATCAGTGAAGGCACCGACCCGTCCGCGGCCGACAAGGCCACCATCGACGCGCAGATCGCTGACAAGAAGATCAAGGTGTACGTCTTCAACAGCCAGAACTCCACCCCCGACGTGGCCGCGCAAGTCGCCGCCGCGCGCAAGCAGGGGATTCCGGTGACGGCCGTGACCGAGACCCTGTCCCCGGCCAACGCGAGCTTCCAGGACTGGCAGGTAGCTCAATTGACTGCGCTGGCAGCGGCTTTGAAGCAGGCGACCGGCAAGTGAGCACCGGGCAACAACCGGCGACCGGTGACGTGGTCGTGTTGGATGGGGCCGCCGTCACGGTGGGTGGCCGGACCATCTGGGCGGACGTGAGTCTGCGCATCGCCGCCGGCGAGTTCGTGGCGATCTTGGGGCCCAACGGCGTCGGGAAGTCGACGCTGCTCAAAGTGGTGCTCGGGCTGATCCCGACCAGTCACGGCCAGGTGCGCGTCCTGGGTGGCCGCCCCGGCCAGCACAACGCCCGCATCGGCTATCTGCCGCAGCGGCGCGCGTTCGACCCGGACACGCGCATCCGGGGTATCGACATCGTCCGGCTGGGACTCGACGGCGACCGCTGGGGTCTGCCCCTTAGCGGCCTGTGGCATGGCCGTCACGCCCAGGCCGCCCGGGAACGGGTCGCCGAGGTCATCGACCTGGTCGGCGCCTCCGGCTACGCCCGTCGCCCGATCGGGCAATGCTCGGGTGGTGAGCAGCAGCGGCTGCTCATCGCGCAGGCGCTGATCCGCCGCCCGGACCTGCTCGTGCTCGACGAACCGCTGGACAGCCTGGACGTCACCAATCAGGCCTCGGTCAGCGCCCTCATCCACGACGTCTGTCGCAGTCAGCACGTCGCGGTGATCCTGGTCGCACACGACGTCAATCCGATCCTGAGCCATCTGGACAAAGTCATCTACCTCGCTCACGGCGGGG
>JAODNL010000547.1 GCA_025465405.1 Pseudonocardiales bacterium
GTGCTGCACCGAGGTATGCCCCGAGCACATCAAGATCACCGACAATGCGCTGATCCCGCTGAAGGAACGAGTCGCCGACCGCAAGTACGACCCGCTGGTCTGGCTCGGCAGCAAGATCAGCCGCCGCGCGCGCTGACGGCGCTACCGGCCGCACCGCGGGCACGACCGGCTCGCCGAGCGGCGCGGCCTGGGCCGACTCGGGCAAGCCGGCCTACGCAGCTGCGGGGACCGACGCCCTGGCGGCCGCCGCCGTCGGTGCCACCGGTGCCGACGTGGCGCACGAAAACATGCCGCCTTACCTGACGATCAATTTCGCGATCGCGCTGGTTGGCATCTTCCCGAGTCAGCCCTGAACGTGAGGAGCGCGCGATGACTGATCCGTTCACCGGCGAGATACGGATGTTCGCCGGCAACTTCGCTCCGGTCGGTTGGTTCCTGTGCAACGGCCAGACCCAGCTGATCTTGCAGAACACCGCGCTGTTCTCGTTGCTCGGAACCAACTACGGCGGCAACGGCACGTCGACGTTCGGACTGCCCGACCTGCGCGGACGCTTCCCATTGGCCACCGGCTCTCCAAGTGGTCTCACCTCGTACTCGGTCGGTGACCAGCAAGGCGAGGAAGCGGTCATGCTGACCCAGCAGACCATCCCGGCACACTCGCACTCCGCAACTGCCCGAGCCGCCAATGGCAACGCCAACTCGCCCGCCGGCGCGAGCTGGGCGCAGGCCCACTACGGCAAGGCGGCCGACAAGATGTACGCGCCCGGAGATCCGACGACCCTGCACCCGATGGCGTTCACCGCACTCGGCGCCACGGGCGGTGGCCAAACCCACAACAACCTGCCCCCGTACCTCGTGGTCAACTTCATCATCTGCGCGAATGGCATCTTCCCGCCCCGCGGCTGATCGGCGCGACCGCCGGTTCGGCACCGCCCAGCCGTTGATCAAGACGTCCCAGTGGCTGCCCTGGCGAGCATTCCGACGTCTCGATCAACGAGGAATTCGACGCCTCGATCGACGAGGAATCACGGCGGAGTGGGCGAGGGTGCGAGAACACGGTGGCGGGTGTTGGGTTCGAACCAACGTAGGCTGAGCCGACGGTTTTACAGACCGTTCCCTTTGACCACTCGGGCAACCCGCCATGCCGCCGGGGCAGTCCCGGCAACGGGTCGAAAGCTTACCGGACGCCCTCGGTAGCGGGCCGCCCAGTCCACTCGCGTCGAGTACGGCAGCCCCGCGCGGCTTAACCGGGGCGACGCATGCGCTCAACCAGACGGCAACCCGGCCCGTCCAGACTCGATCGTGGGCAAGAACACGACCCAACCCGGAAGCGCTTACTGCCCTTGTGCGTTGTACCTCATGGAGCCGGGAGATCCCCGGCCGCGAAAACGACGAAAGACGTGACATTTGAACGCCACGCTCGATATGAACGCTCGCCTGGACGACCTCCGGGACGAGTACACCTACCGGGTCAACATGCTGCTTGAGCTAGGCCGCGAAGATCTCGCTGCCCAAGTTGCTGACCAGTACCCCGAGGACGTCGCCCGCGCCCAGCAGGGCTGAGGGCTGGCCGGCCGCGCTGGACGATCAACCCGTCCGGCGCGGCCGGCCGCTCGTGTCACCGAGAACCAGTGCCCCCCGCCTCACGTGGCGGTCGGGAAGTGATAGCTCGCCTCGGCGGCGTGATGGCGTTCGGGCCAGCGAGCCGTGACGACCTTGGCCCGGGTGTAGAAGGAGATGCCCTCCGGCCCGTGCACGTGCTTGTCGCCGAACAGGGAGTCCTTCCACCCGCCGAAGGAGTAGTACGCCATCGGCACCGGGACCGGCACGTTGATGCCGATCATCCCGACCTTGACACCCCGTTGGAACCGTCGCGCGGCGTCGCCGCTGGATGTGAAGATCGCGGTGCCGTTGCCGTACGGATTCGCGTTGACCAGCGCGATCGCGTCGTCGACCGTGTCCGCACGCAGCACCGAGAGCACGGGCCCGAAGATCTCCTCGCGGTAGACGTCCATGTCGGTCGTCACCTGGTCGAGCACCGTCGGACCGACGAAGAAGCCGTCCTCGAACCCACTGACTACCAATCCGCGGCCATCGACCGTCACCCGCGCACCCTGGCGCTCGCCACTGCCGATGAGGCCGACGATCCGCTCCCTGGCCGCCTGCGTGACGACCGGGCCCATCTCGTTGCCGGCGTCGCGCCCCGAGCCGACCTTCACGGCCGCGGCCTTGGCCGTCACCGCATCGACGACCGCGTCACCCGCGGCGCCGACGGCCACGGCCGCCGAGATCGCCATGCACCGCTCACCGGCCGAACCGAACGCCGCGGCGACGAGATGGTCCGAGGCGAAGTCGAGGTCCGCGTCCGGCAGGACGATCGCGTGGTTCTTCGCACCCCCCAATGCCTGCACGCGCTTCCCAGTGGCCGAAGCGCGCTGGTGGATGTAGCGCGCGATCGGGGTGGAGCCGACGAACGACACCGCGGCGACGTCGGGCGAGTCGAGGATGGCGTCGACGGCATCCTTGTCACCGTTCACCACGTTGAAGACGCCGTCGGGCAGTCCGGCGCGCTGCCACAGCTCGGCGACCAGCATCGAGGCGGACGGATCGCGCTCGCTCGGCTTCAGGAGGAATGTGTTCCCGCAGGCGATGGCGACCGGATGCATCCACATCGGCACCATGACCGGGAAGTTGAACGGGGTGATGCCGGCGACCACGCCGAGCGGCTCGCGGAAGGAGAACGTGTCGATGTTCGTGGAGACCTGGTCGGAGTAGTCGCCCTTGAGCAAGTGCGGGATGCCACATGCGAACTCGACCACCTCGAGCCCCCGCTGTACCTCTCCGGCGGCGTCGGACAGGACCTTGCCGTGCTCGTCGGTGATCAGACCGGCCAATTGGTCGACGTTCGCGTTCACCAGCTCGCGGAACGCGAACAGCACCTTGGCTCGCTGGCTCAGCGAGGCCTGCGACCAGTTCTCGAACGCCCGCCGGGCAGCGTCGACGGCCGTGTCGACGTCGGATTTCGCCGCGAGCAGGACCTCGGCCTGCTGGGCGCCCGTGGCCGGATTGAACACCGGCGCGGTCCTCGTCGAGGATGCAGCGCTGGCCTTGCCGTCGATCCAATGCTCGATCGTCTTCACCGGTTCCCCTTCTTTCGGTGCTAGCCATACAACTCGACATCGAGCCCCCCGACCAGTGAGCCTGCTCTCCGCCTGACCGGTTCCGATACCGTCGACGGGCGTGCACGTGCTCCACCGTCCAACCGCAGGAGGTACCCGCCCATGGCCGATCCGTCGTTCGACGTCGTCAGCAAGATCGACCGGCAGGAGGTCGACAACGCCGTGAACCAAGCGGCGAAAGAGGTAGGGCAACGGTTCGACTTCCGTGGCACGAACGCGTCCATCGAGTGGTCCGGAGAGTTGGGCGTCACCATCAAGGCCGATACCGAGTAACGGGCCGCGGCCGCGCTCGAGGTGTTCAAGGAGAAGCTGATCAAACGCTCCATCTCGCTGAAATCCCTGGATGCCGACGAGCCGAAGGCGTCCGGCAAGCAG
>JAODNL010000549.1 GCA_025465405.1 Pseudonocardiales bacterium
GCCCGATGATGTGACCTACGAGTACGTGGACGGGACGGTCGAGGTTGTCGAGGTGCTCGACTGCGGCGTTCGGATCTACCTGCGCGTCGGTGAGCCGGTGGTGCGGGCGGTCAACCGCGTCGAACCGCTCACGCCACGACCCGCTCAGCCGCCGGGTCGCGCGCCGCTGCGCGCCGCCGATCTCGATCCGGGGGGGCCCCCCCCGGCTCAGTCAGTGAGCTGACCCCGTTACGACCGGCTCGGCCCGCGCGTCGACGAGCAGCCGGGTGCGCGGCCAGTCGTGCCGCGCCGCGATACGCGAGAGCTCGGTGGCCAGCCAGGCCGCGCTCGGTGGGCGGGCGGTGGCGTCCTTGGACATCGCCCAGAGCAGCACGTCGGACAGGTCGAGCGGCACCGCCGGGGTGGCGATCGGCGGCACCGGATCGCGCAGGATGCGCAGGCACACAGAGGCCGTCGACTCGCTCTGGTAGGCGCGGAAGGCGGGCTCGCCGGCGATGAGTTCGTAGAGTGTCGACGCCAGGCCGTAGACATCGGTGGCCGGGGTGATCGGGCCCCCCTCGATCAGTTCGGGCGCTGTGTGTACCGTGGCGAACTCGACCAGAGTGGACGCGCCCAGGTGCCCGGTGCGCAGCGTCGCGATGCCGAAGTCGCTGAGCGCAGGCTCGCCGGACTCGGTGAGCAGGATGTGCTCGGGCCGGACGTCGCGGTGCAGGACACCACCCTGGTGTGCGGTTTCCAGTGCTCCCGCAATGCGGATCCCCAGTGCGACGACCTGGGCGGGCGAGAATTGCTGCCCGCGGGAGAGGCGGTCGGCCACCGATCCGTCGCATAGCTCGAGGACCAGGACCGGGCGTCGGTCGCTGAGGTTCAGCCGTCGGTGCAGGGTGACGATGTTCGGATGCGAGCCGAGCGCGGCGAGGACGGTGGACTCGCGGTCGAACGCCTCGATCGCCCGCGGCGAGCGGTCGCCCACGTCCAGCACCTTCAGCGCGACCGTCTGGGCGGTTGGGATGTCCCAGGCTCGGTACAGCGTGGCCTGCCGCCCGGTCCGGATCCGCGCGATCTGCGCAAAATCGGACAGCGCCGGGTCGTCCAGCCGTGCCGCGTGCGTGCCGATGACCACGTCGAACCTCCGACTTGTACCTTACGCAAATTTCACGCAACGTCCATGGCGGTATCGGCGTGGCGTCAAACGACGTCGAACTGTTCGGTGTGGATCCGTCGCGGCGAGATGCCGCGTTCGCGCAGCAGCCGGCCGACGGCGACGACCATTGCCGGCGGCCCACAGACGTAGAAGTCCAGGTGCCGGGCGCGGCGCGGAAGTACCCGGTCCAGCAGGTCGGCGTCGATCCGGCCGGACTCTCCGGTCCATCCGGGCGGCGGCGCGTCGACGACCTCGACGACCGTCAAGGCCAGCCGGCTCCGCAATTCGGCGATCTCGTCACGCATGATCAGGTCGTTCTTGTTGCGGGCGCCGACGAGCAACAGGTGCAACCCGGCGTCGCCGCGGTCGGCCAGCGTGCGCAGGATGCTCATCATCGGCGTGATTCCGACGCCGCCGGCGATGAACACGAAGCCCGCGCTCCGAACGCCCTCCACCGTGAACTGACCGTAGGGTCCGTCGAGATACACGCGCCGTCCGGGCCGCAGGCCGACGAGAAGCTCGCTGAAGTCGCCGAGCGCCTTGATCGTGAACTCCTTGAGATGCGGCCGTTGGGCCGTCGAGGCGATCGTGAACGGGTGTTCCTCGAAGACGAATGGCGAGCTGCCGATCTTCAGCCACGCGAACTGGCCGGCTCGGAACGGAAGCCCTTCGTGTCCGTGCGCACGCACCGCGACGGTCACCGCATTCCCGGTCACCGGCCGGACGCTGTCGACGACGTAGGACCGTTTGCGCGCGCGCAGCGGCAGCCAGATCCAGCGCCGGACCGCGATGAAGACAGCGGCTTCGGCCAGCAGCAGGTAGCACAGTCGCATCGCGGAAACGTTCACGAAGCCCGCGAGCCACCACACGTGCAGGCCCGCGAAAACGAGGACAGCGATCGCCAGGCCGATGTGCAGCATCCGCCAGCCCTCGTACCGCGGCCGCCGGGTGCGCCGGCGCAGCGCCGAGGCGACCAGCGCCGTAGCCGCCACGGTGGACGTGATCGCTGCCCAGACCGGACGTGGCGCGCGGGACAGGTCGAAGATGCGCAATCCCCGCGGGTCCCCGATCACGGCCAGCATGACGTGTGCTGCGAGGCAGACCATCGCGAGGAGCGCCGCCAGGCGATGGATGCGCAAGACCTTCTCGATACCGAAGGACGAGAGGATCGATTCGACGCGGGTGGGCAGGGCGAGCGCGACCACGAACAGGGACAACGCGAGCAGCCCGGAGATTACCGACAGTTCGGTGGCGAGATTATGGAACGTCGGCCGCTCGACGAACAGCAGGACGGCGACCGGGCCGAGCGCGACGACGAGGTAGATGCCGAACCAGTACGCGCGGAGAGCTCGACGAGATCGCGACATCGCGCCACCTCGCTCCTGAGCAACACCACCCCCCAAGGTCAGGTGCTCGTCTTGCCGTTCGTCTGGTTGCGTGTTCAGGACCGACGCTACGACTCCGGGCAGGATGCGCAAGCAGCGATGACAAAACCGTCATTGCCGATCCGCCTCCACGCTGATCAACAGCAGGGAATGGTTGCCCCGGCACAGTTGCCCCGGCAACCACAACCTGCCTGTTGGCCAACGAGCTCGGCGACGGGTGTAGACCCCGGCTCGGGCAGGCCCGGCTCGGGCCAGCCGCGCGGGCCGTTGCGAAACGGGTGCCGACCGCTACCAGTAATAGCGGCGGCCGCCGACCGGGCGGCCCATCGTGCCGAGCAAGGCGAGTACGGCACCGACCACCACGGCGATGATGCCTAGCGTCCAGATGATCGCCTCCTTGGTCAGGAAACCGATGATCAACAGAACGACTCCGAGAACGATCATGTTGGGTTCTCCTTTGCTGTCCGACTCGAGACCTATACCCGCCGCCGCGCATGATCACCACTTTTTCCTCGACCCGGGTGCCGATCGATGCGATCGAGAT
>JAODNL010000568.1 GCA_025465405.1 Pseudonocardiales bacterium
TTCTCATCGTGGGACTCCGCTCTCACGACACGGTGCATGTCGCTGTGCGCGTCGAGAGAGCGGAACGTGAGCATGCCGTACAAGGCGCCGTCGGACCTGATGGTTCATTCGTGCTGCACCCTGCTTCTCCGCCGACCTGCACTGCACGCGGCGATTGACCTGCCTCGCTGATCGACCGTTAGCACTGCTCGGTGCCCGCCCGTATATCTCGCCCTTGGAGGTTTCGATGAATGTCACGTTTGCCGCTTCACAATTTCCACCGCTCGCCCTTGGCTTCTTCGGTCTGGGCGCCGGCTATCTGATTTGGGGACCCCAGGAGTTGTTCGGGTTTCCTGCCCGCGATGAACGGGTCGATCGTTCGCTGGGCGTGTGGGGCGTTTGGATGCCAGGTCTCTGCCAACTATTGACCGGGCTCATCCTTTTCATCGGATTGACCTGGTTCCAGGTCTTCGCCGGCGACAAGATCCTATATATGGCTGCGCTCGCATTCTCCGCCTACGGGATTCACTGGTTTGCGCTCGGCTGGAACAGATATCGCGGCAACGACCCACGTCCCAACGCGGGCATGTCTATTGCCTTCACGACCATCTCCGCGCTCGGCACCACCGTCTTCTTTCACGCCGGAGACTGGCCGGTAGGGCTGCTGTTCGTCGGCTTGGTACTGGTCTACGTCAGCGACTTCTTCGTGGCTCTTGGAGCGAAACTCTTCGAACGCATACTCGGCCTGGTTCACATCCTGACCGGCCTGTGGCTGATGTACCTGATGTTCGCCGTCACGATCAACTTCGCTGGCGGTTTCCACTGGACGGTCTAGAGGCCTGAGGCTTACCCGGGAACGTTGAGTCGCGGACGTCAGCTCGGCGCCAGACGTGCTCACCGGCGCTGCCTGGGCTAGGGCGCAGTGAGTCCTCGGAATGCCGTTGCGATGATGGCGACACAAGTATCTGGCGCGAGGACCGTACTGTTGAGCTGCAGGTCGAACAGCTCGGGGTCGTCTATGTCGACGTTGTAGAGCCGCCGAACGTAGTGTGCGCGGGCGTTGTCGACCTCGGACAAGCGGCGCTCAGCGGTCGTGACGTCGATGTCCTGCGCGAGCACGGCGTGAGCGATCCGGGCCTGCCGTGAGCCGAACAGACGTACCCGCAGAACATCCGGCCGGTCTCGGAAGGCTGCGGCACCGCCGCGTCCGAGGATGACCGCGCCAGCCGCCAATGCCTCTCGCATGATGGCGTCGGCCTGCTCACGGAAGACTTCCGCGTCGTCCGGGGCTGGAGTGGCCTCCGGCGGTGCAGCGTCGGTGCCGGCGCCGAGCACGCCTCCGGCCAGGGGCGTCAGTAGGTGCAGGAAACGGTCGATGCGGGAACGAGCGAACGATGCGCCCTCGGCCTCTGCGTGCGAAACCTGAAGTTTCGCCGCGATCTCGGTGCTGATCGCGCGGTCGAGCAGGGGCAACCCAAGTGCCTGAGCTACGAGCCGAGCGATCATGCTACCGCCGGTGCCATAGCCGGCCGAGATCGTGACGCCGCGCACTTAGCGGCCTCCCTCTGGCAGCGACCGGACGTCCTCGATCGGGCGGGGCGGCGCGGTGTCGGTCGGCGCGGTGTCGGTCGGCGCGGTGTCGGTCGACGCGGTGTCGGTCGACGTGGTATTGCTGCCGCGCAGCCGTTGCTGTCGGATGAACAGCGCCGCGATGACGCTCAGGATCGAGATCGGCAGGGCGACGAGAAAGACCCCGTCGATCGCGTGTGCATAGGCCTGGATGATGCCTTCGTGCAGAGCCGGATTGCTCGTTTTGAGCTTGTCCAGCGTCGCTGGACTCTGGATCAACTGGGTGACGTTGTTCTTACCGTCTGCAGGCGAAGCCGTCGGCAGAAAATGCCGCAACTCGTAGGCCAGCCGAGCGGTCAGCACCGCGCCGAGGGCTGACGCGCCAATCGCGCCACCCATCGACCGGAAGAACGTGACGGATGACGTGGCCACGCCCATCTGATGCATCGGCACCGCGTTTTGCACGACCAGTGTGAGCACCTGGATAAACAGACCGAGCCCGGCGCCAAAGATGAGGATGTCGAATCCGACCGTGACCAGCGAGGTGTGCGCGCCGAGGTGGCTGAGAAGAAACAGTCCCACCGTCACGAGGATCGTGCCGGCCAGCGGGAACCACCGGTAGTTGCCGGTGCGCGAAATGTACTGACCGGAGCTGATGCTCATGACCAGCAGCCCGACGAGCAGCGGCAGGAGTAACAGCCCGGAGGTGGTCGCGGAGACTCCGTGCACGAGCTGTAGATACTGCGGCAGGAAGGCCAGCGCACCGAACATGGCGATGCCGCTGACGAAGGACACCATGTTCGCGACAGTGAAAATCTGTATTCGGAACAGCTCGAGCGGCAGGATCGGTTCCGGCGCGATTCGTTCGCGCACGACGAAGCCAACCAGGAGTAGACCACCGAGCGCGAAGAGTCCGACAATCTGTATCGAGTTCCACGGATAGTCGGTGCCGCCGGACTGAGTGGCGAGCAGAATGCATGACACGCCGGCCACCAGCAGCAGGGCGCCCCACCAGTCGATCTTTGCCTCGCGCTTGCGCATCGGCAACCGCAACACACGGTTGGTGACTGCGAGCGCGGCTATGCCCAACGGCAGATTGATGTAGAAGATGTACCGCCAGCTCAGGCTGTCGACCGCGAAGCCACCAGCCAGCGGGCCGACGACGCTCGAAATCCCAAATACCGCGCCGAAATAGCCTTGGTACCGACCGCGCTCACGGGGCGGAATGACATCGCCGATGATGGCGAAGACCAGCGAAATCAGGCCACCGCCACCGACGCCTTGCAACCCTCTGAAGGCGATCAACTGGAACATGTTCTGAGATGCGCCACACAGTGCCGATCCGACCAGGAAAACGACGATGGCGAGCTGGAAGACGCGCTTACGGCCGTAGAGGTCGCCGGCCTTGCCCCACAGCGGTGTGGACGCGGTGCTCGCGAGCAGATATGACGTGATCACCCACGAGAGCAGGTCGCTTCGGTGGAAGTCCCCGACGATTGTGGGTAGCGCAGTCGACACGATCGTCTGATCCAGCGATGCGAGGAACATTCCCATCATCAGCCCGGACATGATGACCAGGATCTGTCGATGGCTGAGCTGAGACTGCGCCGTCGGGTCCGGTCCGCCCGAGCTCACGGACGCGACACTCATGTCCTCAAACATAGCGCTGTCGGTGGATACGTCGCTCAGTTCGCCGGCGGCCCAGCGCACCCCACTTCATAGTGACTTTCAATGCGTGACGGGCTGAGCAGCGCCGCGGATGCACTGGATCGACGATGCCGTTCGCGCCCGTCCGCACGTGGAGGCAATGCCCGTTAGCCGATGCAGCTGCGTCGACGGTGCCGGCATCCGTTGTGGTATTGCCCAGCGCGGTAAGGCTTCCGTTGTGTGTGGTGTAGCGGGGAGACGCCGGCGCTGCCGACGTTTCGATGCGTACAGCTATCGCCGGTGCGAGTGATCCAGCAGGTCGCGACTTGGCCGGTGGCGGTGCGGGTGATCAGGTGCGAAGGTTGTCGCGCTCTCGATTGACGACGAGCACACCACCGCCGATCTGATCGTCGATCACGGGCTGACCTTTCCGGTCTCGCGGTGCCAGGTCGGCGCGGTTCCGGCTTCAGCGGGCCTTGGTGAGGCGGGGCATTTCCTCGCGGGAGGTGAACCGGAGCTGGGTCAGCGGTTCGTGGTCTCGCCAGGCGTTGAATGCCTTGAGGTAGAGCGCGACATGTTCTCGGGTGTCGCGGCGCCGGAGAACCTGGCCGGCTTGTTTGCGGGCCATCGCGAACATCACCCGGCGAAACTGCAGTCGCGGGTCCTCTTTCGCCAGTCCGGCGCCGTCGATGATTCCGTCGAGCCACTCGTCCTGTTCGGCGCGGCGGCTGACCCGCGAGGTCAGGTAGCTCGCTGCCCCGGCGGCGCTTTTGATCATGCCGGTCGCGGCGGCGACCTGCTCGCCGACGGCAACGAAGTCGCGCAGCTTGGGGTGCTGGTCGAGGGTCTGGACGATCTGGTGGTTGGTGACCGCGGCGGCGCCACCGGACCAGTTCAGGTCGGGACGGTTCTCATACAGCCACACGGTGCGGACCATGGCGGCCAACATCGTGGACGATTTCTCGCCTTCGATGGCCAGCACGTCGGCGGCGTTGCGGCGCTTGCCGGTGTCCAGGACGTCGAAGGTGCCTTCCTCGACCTCGGTGAACACGGTCATCTCAATCGGCACGTCGGCTTCGATGATCGCGGCGAGCCGATGCTGCCCATCGACGAGCACGCCGTTGACGTCGAAGGCAATGCCCTGATGGGTGACCATCCAATCGCCGCGGTTCATCGCCTCGGCGAATGCGCGCACCAGCGTTCTCGACAGCGGCCGGTTGGTGGTGTTCGCGTCCAGCATCTCTGTGGCTTTCGCCGGGGTAATCGTCTGCACCCTGTTTCGCACGTGGGATCGGGCCTTTCGAGTCGGGTGCTCGCAACCTATCGCGTGCACGTGGCGAGCCCCGTCGGTCGCGGGAGGGATGCGACCGATGGGGCTCGCGCAAGACGGTACGCGCCCAATCCGATTTTCGTGACCGCTTGTCGTGATCAGTGGGCGCGTTCACCGACCCGTCCGCCGGAGCGGCAGGCCGGCCGGTTCGGCTGATGGGGTCGCCGGCGGAGGTGTGACAGGCTTATCGTCGTGAGGCCGCGGAAGAAATCTGTACACCTGTACGCGCGCCACGTGCTGATCGCCGACCGTTGGACCGATCGCCACAGACCGGCTGAGTACTACGTGGTCGGTGGAGATGTGTACGACGTAGCGAGCTTCGAAGCGATCCTCGAAGCGGACGGATCAGACGGGTTCAACGTTCAGGTCGTTGCTCGGCGGTAGGGCTTGCCGTCAAGAACAGCCGTTCAGCCATGGATATGCGGTGATCCCGGACGATTTCTCGGGCCGGCGGCGGGCGATAGTGCTTGGCAATGGGAGTGCCGGTCACGCGTCTCGGAGTTGCAGTAGCACGTCCCCGGCAGCAAGTGCAGCGGCGGCCCAGGCGGCTAGTACGCCGAGCCCTTGCCACGGGCTGAGGGCAAGGCCGGCCCGCACGGTGCCGGTCGAGCGGCCAATGTTTAGAGGTCGAGACAATCGGTCACAACGCTCTGCCAACCGCCTCGATGTGAGAGATGCCGACGTTGTCGAGGATGAGTTCGGCGGTTCGTCGTGCGGTGCGGGCGGCTTCGGGAGTCTTGTCCATCTGCGCCGTGGCCACCGCGCCGTCGTAGAGCAGGACCAGGGTCTCGGCCAGTTGATTTGGATCGCCGGCGTCGGTGTGAGTTGCGAGGTCGAGGAACAGGGTGTGGACCCAGGCGCGGAAGGTCGTCGCGGCGTGGGCTTCGACGCTGTCTGGTGCGGCTTCGGCGGTGGCGTTCATGAAGGCGCAGCCGCGGTAATCGGGTTGGGCGAACAGGGATCCCAGGACGTCGTAAACCGCCAAGATCCGCGCCCGTGGGTCGGTGTGCGCTTCGATACCGGCGGTAACCCGCTCGGCCCACTTGCCGTGGCGATGGGTGAGGTATTCGTGGACGAGTTCGTCCTTGCCGGTGAAGGAGTAGTACAGCGAGCCTTTGGCGACCCCGGCGTGGGCGATGACGCGGTCGATGCCGACGGTGTGGATGCCCTCGGTGTAGAACAGGTCGTCCGCCGCCTGGAGGAGGCGTTGCTTGGCCGTCCTACGGCGCAGCTCCGGTCTGGTCACACCACCACGATAACCGACGGATCTGTCTAAATAAAGTGACCCACACCTCGTTGCTTATTTAGACAGGTCGGTCTAGCGTCATCTCCAGTAGTTAGACGGCCTTGTCTAAACGAACTTGGAGGCGGACCTCATGAGCACCACCGCAACCACGACCGTCGGCGACCTGAGCGGCCAGACCGCGCTGGTCACCGGCGCCACCTCGGGCATCGGCAGAGCTGCCGCGCTCAAACTCGCCGAGCAGGGCGCCACCGTGCTGGTGCACGGCCGCGACGCCGGCCGCGGCGCCCAGGTCGTCGACGAGATCCGACAGGCCGGCGGAGACGCGCGATTCGTTGCCGCCGACCTGAGCGATCCCGCCTCC
>JAODNL010000294.1 GCA_025465405.1 Pseudonocardiales bacterium
CGAGCAGGCCGACGAGGTGTCGTTGGGTGAGATCCGCGTGCGCCCGCAACGCCTCCTCAACTGCGGCGAGACGGGTGTGGCGCGACGCATGCGGGAGCGGGGCGAGGTCGGCCTGCGAGGACAGCACGACGACGGCGTCGACGAACCGGGGCGGTGCCGGCGCCGGCGCCGCGACCGCGGCGCTCGTAGCGACGAGCGCGAGCCCGACGGCCACAGCTGCCAGCACCCGGCTCATCGCACGACCACATGCTCCACCTGGGCGTTGCCCAGCAGGACGCTGACCTTGCCGCCGCGATGCACCCAGTTCCCCGGGTTGTTGAAGATGAGGTAATAGGTGACGCCCGGCTTGAACGGGCCTGAGTGCGAGTGGCTCATCAGCAGGTCGTGCACGACCAGTCCGCTCGTCTCGTCGACCACCGCGGGCGGCGTCGCCGCGTCGTGCAGCGAGGCGGCCAGGTCGGGATCGATGACCTGGTAGCGCAGGTCGACGAGGCCTCCCCCGCCGGTGACCGCGACCTCGGTGATCTTCACCCCGCTGCGGTCGGGGAGGTGCGCTGCTGACACGGCCGGACGCTGCCACGCGACCGGCACGTTGCTGTCGCCGGTCGCCTCGTTTGCCGGCTGGTGCGGCAGCCAGCGCAACAAACCCGCGACGAGCGCGGCGAGCAGCACGCCGGTGATCAGGCCGAGCAGGCGCACCCGCCGGGCCACCCGGATCCGACCACGCGGCGGCGGTGCCGCCGCCGGGGCCGGCTCGAGAGTTGCCTGTCCACTCACCTGACTCCCCCTGTCATGGGTGGATGAACGTCAGCATGCCGCCGCCCGTCGCCGGGGTCGGGCTGACTGCGTTCTGCGCGCCGTTGGTCACGTGCAGCTGCCGGTTGTAGAGCGGGTAGCCGTTGCTGCTCGGTGGCGTGCCCGCCGGCACGGTGGCGATCGCGTCCTCGGTCGCTCCCGCTTCCATCGTCTCGGCGTTGGCACCGAACGGGTTGTTCAGCAGGTGCCCGCTGCGCGCCAGCACGGTCTCGTGCATGCCCAGCAACGTCATCGTGGTGTTGTCGTATCCCGCGTTGACGTAGCGCAGCAGAACCCGTTGACCGGCGGTCGCGACGATGCCGGCCGTGTCGGGATAGGCCTTGCCGTTGATCAACCAGTACGACGCGTGGTAGCTGTGCATGTCGAACGTGTCGGGCGCGGCGTTGAAGTTCGGGTCGACCGCACCGAGCACAAGGACTGCCTCGACGTCGTAGGCCGTTGTAGCCGCGTCGTATGCCTGGTTCGCCGTAGCGGACCGCACGATCAGGGCACCGGCCAGGCCCATGGCCTCCTGACGTCCCGCGTCGCCGGCGCTCTGATAGAGGTACGTACCGGGTGCGCTCGCGGTGAACGTGCGCGTGACGGTCGACCCGGGGCCTGCATCCGTCGCACCGGCAGTGAACGTCACACCCGGGATCTCGAAGGAGATGGTGTGGCCGGCCGGTAGCGCGTTGGTGACATTGAGCGTGACGACGTCGCCTTCATTCACCGACAGCTGCGGGCCAGGAAGGCTTGCAGTCGCGGTACTGCAGTCGCCGGGCGTGGTCGGAACGCCGAACCCCCAGATCGGGACGGTGACCGCGCCGGTGAGCGTTGCCGTACCGGGCAGCGCGCACAGGTTGAGTGACACCGATGCGGCGGAGGCGGTCGGGCTCGCCGCGGCGAGCCCGACCGCGGTGAGGATGAGAGCGAGCAGCATCCTCGTCTTAATTGCAGCGAACAGTCGCAAGGCCATCCTCTCCTTATCCTCGCCGCAGCTAATGGCGCGTCATAGGTGAGCGCCATGAGGTTGCCCCACGTCGAGAACGCCGCCGGCGCGCTCGGCGTGTAGCGCTGCGTGTGGACGAGCACGCGCACCTGGCCGCCGTACGAACCGGTGCCGATGTACTGGCTCGGCGATCCGGGCAGCGTCCACGTCGTGCTCACGTCGGTCGAACCGACCGGCTGTGCCTGCGGCGCCGGGAGGTTGACCCAACCGGCACCCGTGCCAGCCACACACCCAGCCGCACCGGCGATCGTCCAGTTGCAGATCTTCACCGTCTGCAGCGGAACGTTGGTGGTCAACGCGCCACATGCCGTTCCGGTTGTGCCGGTGCAGTTCTTGCCCTTGTAGGTCACGCGAAGGTTCTGCGAACCGGCGGGCAGGCCGGAGAATCCGCCGTACCAGTCATTGGCCAGCGCCGTGACGACGGCCCCATTAGCATGGGTCGCCGCCGCAGTGCCGAGCTGCCCGCGAGTCACGGTCCAAGTCGTCGTGCCGGCTCCGCCGGTCACCCTCAGAACCTCGTTGTCGAGGCGGACGTAGTAGCCGTTCGCCGTGGGGAAACCCGCTGCCGACGGGACAGTCATCGTCAGCTGCGTGGCCGTGCTGGCCGAGTTGCGCGTCGTCGTCTTCGGGTTCACTTGGTAGTACGCGGTGTCGTCGGTTGTCAGCGCCGAGACCGAGCCGCCCTTGAGTGTGCCGCCGACGATGTTCGTCGAGGACGCCGAGCCGAAGCAGCCGCCCGGTGGATCAACCCGGAGCAGGGTGCCCATGCCGCCGAAGCCCTGGTCGTAGTTCGTGAACTCGTTCAAGGCGTGGCTGTGCAGCGGGAAGTACCACTCGCCGCAGATGTTCTGCATCGAGGTGCCGGTGGGCAGCGTGCCCTTGTAGCCGAGGTACGGGCTACCGCTGTACCAGGTGTTCGCGTCCTTGAAGAACACGTCGCGGTAGTTGGGCGGCGGCACGGGCAGCGGCGTCGTGGTCGGGTTCCACTGGTCGGTGTCGTCCCAGCGAAGCAGGAAGTCCTGCGTCTGTCCGGAGCCGATCGTCTCGCCGAAGTGTTCGGTCGACGCCGAGGCGCCGCCGGGACTCGTCAGCAGCCGGCCGTCCTGCGCGATCTCGCGGGTGTGGTTGCCGTGCGGATGGAACGGGTGGTTCGACAGCCCCGCGTTGATCATGCGGATGAGTGCCGGCTGCGTGTTCGTCGGCGTGTTCGGCTGGATGCGCACCAGCGAGCCGTACGGCTGGTTCGGAAGCAGCGCCGAGCCGTTGTCCTGGATGGTGTCAGGGAACTCGCGCCCGTTGATGGCGAAGTACCGGTCTCGCAGGGAGTTGATGTCGTACGGGGCGCCGACCTCGACGGCGTGGTGCAGGTCGGGGTCGATCTCGCTGAGCAGCAGCACGTATTCGCGACCCGGATCGAACTGGGTGCTCGCTCCGTAGGCCAGGTTCCCGGCGGTGGACGGCCGCACGATCAGCGCGCCGTACAGGCCCATCTCCACCTGCTTGGCGACGTCCGAGCCGCTCTCGTACAGGTAGGTCCCGGGATTGGTGGCCGGGAAGCTGTAGCTCACGGTGCCGTTCGTCGGGGCCGCTTCGGTGGTCAGCAGACCCGCAGCGCCACCTGTCGCCGTCACGTGTCCGTCCTGACCGGGGAACACGACCGACGACGCTTCCGGCAGGGTGTTCGTCAGGTTGACGACCACGGTCTGCCCCTGCGTCGCGCACAGCACCGGGCCGGGGCTCTGGAACTGTCCGCTGTCAGGCGCGTCCGCATTGGCGTAGCTCCACATGAAGACGCTGTTGCCATCGGGCGTGTCGATGTAGCCGGTCTTGGCGACGAGGTTGAACGTGTGCGTCGTGCCGGACACGGTTCCGGGCGTGCAGACCATGCCCACCTTCGGCGCGCCGGCGGGCAGCGCCGC
>JAODNL010000404.1 GCA_025465405.1 Pseudonocardiales bacterium
CAACGAGTACGAACGAGCCGCGTGAACACGCCCCTTGTCACCACGTCCAGGTATTGGAACCCGACAGGCTACAAGTTCGGATCGTGCGAGCAGAGCTTTCCAGCTCACGAGCTGGCCGATCATCAGATACGTCAGTCGCAAGGCCATGTTCGGATCATGCCCAGCACTGGCTCCTCGCGAACATGCAGGTCATGTGCGTGAACCGGGTTTCGGGCACCGACAGGTCGAGTCGGCGACCTCGGCCGATCTCTTGGCCCACGAGCACCCGCCGGCTCACCCCCCGGCGGATGAGGAAATCGTGACGTGGCGGCACGCAAGAGCGCTCCGGCCGGAGCGGGGGAGACCTCCACAAGGCCCCCGGACGGCACGCACGGTGCCGACCCTGCGCCCAACCAGGGGGAATTACGCCTTGCACGAGCTCAGTGCCCGGACCGTGGCGATCCCGCGCCAGGGCAGACCCCGGCAAGGCCCGCCAAGCCCACGAACACCGCCGGGCGTTCCGCAAACAGTCAAGTGGCGCACCTGCAGCGAAGCCCGCATCAGCCACCCCCTCAGGGGCGTCCGCAAGAGTCAAACGGCAATACTTTGCTGCGCAGTCGAGCGACCGGGTGACAGCTACCACCAGGACGGCGTAACTCCACCGAAATGGCCACGTCACGCCACCGCAATAACTCACACGAGGGGTGGCGGTTGACCTACCACGCGTCGTGGGTGAAGGGTCATTTAACGGATGCACTGGCCGGGCGCAGAGATCTTCTGCAGGGCCAAAACCGCAGAACGGCCATAATCGCTCAAGGAAGCCGCGCGGCGCATCTGCTCAGTGTTTTCCGGGGTCAACCAATCATAAATGAGGGAGTCGGCGTTCGGCCACTCGCGACGGCGGCCGGGTGCTGTCGGCTCGTGGCGTCCATCCGGTGCACGACCGCGGCTCCGCGGCGATGGTCGCCGCGTCGTGCCCGAGCTCGAGCAGCCGCCGGCACGGCTGCTGTGCCTGGACGCCAGGCGCTGCGCCAACCCCAGCGCGACGGTGGCGACGGCTATCGCTTCCAGGGCCTCGTGGCCCGCCGCTGGACCGGGCCGGTACTCACCAGGAGCGCGCGGCCGCGACGTCGATGGCCAGTCCGGGGACAGCTGCCCCTCCGGGCGGGCACGATGCCACCACCCTCGGCGAACGGCTTGGTGAAGACGACCACCTCGGATGCCCGCTGCTGCAGGATCGTTGCGGGTGTGACTCGAGGAACGCCAACTGCACGGTTCGCCGGCCTGTCCGGCCGCGTAGTCGAACTGCCGCCGTGGCGACAGAGGTGGGTTTAGGCCAGCAGGCCCAGGCCGCTGTACCACAGCGGTCCCGGGTTGAGCCGGTCACCGTGGAGCTTCCTCATCTCCTCGAAGAACTCCAGCGGAGTCGGCTTGCCGGCCAGGAGCCGGATCGCGTCGCGCAGGTACTGACGGGTCTCGTCCATGATCTTCGGGTCGTCGGGCAGGTCCTTGTTCTTGTGGCCGGCGACCACATGGCGCGGGTTGAGCGCTGCGATCCGGTCGATTCCGTCGAGCCATGCCTGGAGCCCGCCGTTGCCGCCTTCGAGCATCATCTGGTGCACGCCGTTGTAGACGACGTCACCGGCGACGACGAGGCCGATCGAGGGCACGTGGAGCACGGAGCTGTCGTCGGTGTCGGTGTGGCCGGTCTCCACCGCGCGCAGGAGCTGGCCCTCCAGCCGGAACCCGGCGGCCGGCACCGGGAGGGCGAGGACCGGGGTGTTCTCCGGGACCTGGGGGAAGGAGTTCGCGAACCCCTTGTCCTTGCCCTGCAGCTGTTCGCGCATCCGCCGGATGGTGCCCTCGGTGGCGTACACGACGGTGCCGGCGGCGCCGAACTGTTCCAGCAGCGCCGCGGTTCCGAACCAGTGGTCGGGGTGGCCGTGGGTGACGTACACGAACGCGAGGCGCTTGCCGGAGCGCGCCACGCCCTGCGCGACCTGCGCGATCTGGCTGTGGGTCAGGGGCGGGTCCACCAGGACCGCGTCCTGTTCCCCGTAGATCAGGGTCGTGGAGATCGGCGACGAGACGATCCCGTCGCCGTTCGGCAGCCGCAGGTCGATCGTCCTGGGAACGCCGTCCGAGACGAGAACCTCGTAGGACAGAGCAACGGGTTCAGGCATATCGATACTTCTCTCATTACCTGCGTGTGGTCGAACAGTTCGCGGACACCGAGCCGAGCCGTCGCAGGCCGCCTTGCGGGAAGGTAGCCGTCCTGCGACGGATCTGCTCACAATCGTGCGGGGTCAGGACCGGCCCACGTTGAGCAGGATCTTCCCGCCGCGCCCGAGCTGCTCAATGGCCGCGTCGATGTCGTCGAGGTCGAACACGGCGGCAGGCGGGACGAACAGAGCTCCGCTGGCGACCAGGGGCGCGGCCTCCCGGATGACTGGCAGCACCTTCGCTGCGTAGTCGAACTGGCCGGCGAAGAATCCGCGGACCGTCACGCGCTTGCCGATCAACGTCAGCGCGTTGACCGACATCGGCTGCCCGGTCGCCGAGGCGTAGGTGACGAGCGAGCCACCGTCCGAGAGCAGGTCGAGCAGGCGGGCGGGGGCGTCGCCGCCCACCGAGTCGACGGCGAGCGCGACCCGTGCGTCGCCGATCGTCTTGCGAACGTCTTCGGCCGCTGTCGCGTCGTCGAGGTGGACGATGTCGGCGCCGGACGCGGTCAGGTCGGCGAACACGGACTTGTCCCGGGCGAGGTTGATCGTGCGGAATCCGCGCGCCTTCGCCAGGGCGATCAAGGAACGGCCGACGCCGGAGTTCGCGGCGTTCTGCACGATCCAGTCGCCGGGCTCCAGGTCGGTGTACTCGCTGAGGATCAGCCCGGCCGTGGGCGGGTTGCTCCCGAGCATCGAGAACTGCTCGGTGCTCCCCTCCGGCAGCGGGAACAGCCC
>JAODNL010000407.1 GCA_025465405.1 Pseudonocardiales bacterium
CGCGGCGGCTCATCCGGATGCCGAGCACGCCGAGCGCGCCGGCGGCCAGCGTGAACGGCGGCAACAGGTAGAGGGCAGAGCGCACGCTGGTCAGCTCCGCGACCAGGCCGATAAGGCTCGGGCCCGCGAGCAGGCCGATGCACCCGAGAGCGGACACCGCCGCGATCGCCGGACCGGCCGGGCCGTCCGTGTCCGCAGCCGTGCTGAACAGCACCGGCACCATGATCGACAGCCCGAATCCGAGCACGGCGAAGCCGATCACGACGCCGACCAGGTTGTCCGCGGCCATCCCGGCGGCCAGGCCCGCCGCGCCGACGATCGCCAGCACGGTAAAGCACTTTGCCCGGCCGATGGCGTGCACGACTCGGTCACCGGCGAAGCGCCCACCGGTCATCGTCACGCAGAACGCGGCGTAGGCGAAGCTGACCTGACCGCCCCTGACGTGCAGGTGATCCCGCAGCAGCACACCGCTCCAGTCGACCACCGCACCTTCGGCGATCAGCGCGAAGATCGCCGAGACGCCCAGCAGCACCAACCGCGTCTCCGGCCGTCGCGGCACCCGCAGTCGACGGGTGACGCGCGGCGCCGGCTCGGGCGGGTGGTCGGCCAGGAACCCGCGGCCGGCGACGAGAACAGCTATGGCCAGGACGACGCCCACCACGAGCTGCTGGACGGCCACGTTCACGTGGAGGGCGGAGCCGGCCCCGCCGAGGGCGGCGCCGACGAATGAGCCGATCGACCAGGTGGCGTGGAAGCTGGACAGGACCGGTCGGCCGTAATCGGCCTCGACGGTGACGCCCTGCGAGTTCATCGAGACGTCCATCGCGCCCATGAACACGCCCCACACCAGCAGCGCGAGCCACAACGTCCCGAGATTGGTCGCCACGCCCGGCACCCAGGCCAGCAGGCAGTACGCGACGGAGCAGAGTCGCACGACCGCCGGGCTGCCGTGCCGCGCGGTGCGGGCACCGACGACGCGGGCCGCGAGGATCGTGCCCAGCGCCGGCGCGAGTAGCGCGACGCCGAGCGCGCCCGCGGACAGGCCGAGATGTGCCTTGATCTCGGGGATCCGCGGTGCCCACGCGCCGACGAGCACGCCGTGCGCCACGAACGTCGTCGCCACCGCCATTCGAGCGCGCCGTTGTCGGGGCAGGACGGAGTCGGGCGTAGTCGTGGCGGGAGCGGTCGGCATGGCCTTCGCGGGATCGAACGGACGGGATCGCCGCCCAGCCTAGATCCGATGCCGTTGATCAAGACGCGTGAATGGCTGCCCCGCCCGCGTGATCAACTCGCGCCTGGTGAGCGCCTTCGGGCGAAAACGCGCACCGAACGTGAGTGGATCACGGGCTCGCGCCGGCTGGGTTGAGAGGCGTCGCGATGGATTGGTTTCTGACGGCGATCGGCTGGAGACGCCCCGCGCCGGGCGAGGGCAAGCGGATCTATGTTCACTTCTCTCGTCACACTCCGCGGCGAGTGTGGGTCGTCTTCGCGCTCGGCTTCAGCGCGGCGTGGTACCTGACGGACAAGCTGATCAGCCTGCTCTAACTCATCCATGGAGGCGCTCGCTGATTTTCCGCACATCCTGATCACCTAGCTTGGGCGCCATGATCGGGACGCGGGCGAGGAACGTGCTGTTGGCGGCCGGGGCCGTGGGCCTGGCCTTGGCGGGCTGTGCATCCGGTTCTCGGACGACCCATCCGTCCACCGACGCCGCGACCCCCAGCACTGCGGCCGGCAGCCCGTCGGCACCGACGCCGGGTTTGGCGACCTCGAGCTCGCCGTCCGCAACCGCTCCGAGGCGGGGCAGCGGCACGCCCGTACACGTCTCGCTCTACGAAGCGGACGGCTCGACCTACGGCGTGGCGATGCCGATCATCGCGTATTTCTCCGCGCCGGTAACCGACGCGTCGGTATTCGACAAGGTCACGACCGTCACCGTGAACGGAAAGCCGGTCCACGGCGCCTGGTACTGGGAGCAGTCCTCGCAACGGTCGCAGGCGATGGAGGCGCACTACCGGCTGGCCGCATACTGGCCGGCCCACTCGACGATCCACGTGAGCATGCCGGTCAACGGGCTGTGGGCCGGTCCAGGACGGGCGTTCGACAACAGCCTGACCCTGACGATGCGCACCGGCGCCAGCCAGATCGTGAAGATCAACGGCAAGCCCGGTGTGGACACGATGAAGGCCTATGCCGACGGCAAGCTGGTCCGCACCCTGAAGGTTTCACTCGGCGCGGCGCAGACGCCGACCTACCTCGGGACCGCGGTCGTCATCTCGAAGAGCAACCCGCAGCTGATGCAGAGTTCGCCGGGGGAGGCGTACTACAGCATCGAGGTGCCGTGGTCTGTGCGGGTCACCTACGACGGCGAGTTCCTGCACGACGCGTACTGGAACAACCAGCTGGGGCAGGTGAATCTGTCCCACGGCTGCACCAACCTCAGCCCGGCCGACGCCCAGTGGTATTACAGCTGGTCGCAGATCGGGGACCCGGTCAGCTGGGCGAACACAGGCACCAGCAAGGTCCTGCCGGTCTGGGACGGCTACGGCGACTGGAACGTCTCGTTCGCGACGTACCAGCAGGGCGGCCTGCTGCACCCCTGAGCCCCTCGGCGTTTGTGATCAACTCGCGGGCACTGAGCGCTGTTCGCCGAATTCGCGCGGCTGACGCGAGTTGATCACGGACGGGTCGATCGGGTTTTCCACAGGTTTGCCCGGACTGTCCCGTACGTCACCTACCGCCCGTATCGTCACCCCTTCATCGGGTGGTGCGACGGCGTTGGGGAGGGTTCGCAGTGGCGACTGGGCAGGCAATCGTCGACGCCGAGGTGCGTGAGCTGGTCCGTCGCCGCGGCATCGATCCGGTTGCCGAGCCGCCGGCCGTCGCCCGGTTGATCGACGAGGTCGTCTCCGATTACCTCGACCGTGCTGTCACCTCGCAGCTGCCGCCGCTGGGCGACACCACCGCCGTCTCCCGCGCGGTGCTCGACGCGGTCGCGGGCTTCGGGCCGCTGCAACCATTCCTCGACGACCCGTCCGTCGAGGAGGTGTGGATCAACGAGCCGGGCCGGGTGTTCGTCGCGCGCCGCGGACGGTCCGAGCTGACCACCCTGATCCTCACGGCCGACCAGGTCGCGGAACTGGTCGAGCGGATGCTGCGCACGTCGGGACGGCGCATCGACCTGAGTAACCCGTTCGTCGATTCGGTGTTGCCCGATGGTTCACGGCTGCACGTCGTCATTCCTAACATCACGCGCCGCCATATGGCGGTGAATATCCGCAAGTTCGTGATCAGCCTGAGTTCGCTCGACGAACTGGTCGCGGTCGGCACGCTGCCGGAACAGGCCGCGCGCTTCCTCGACGCTTCGGTCGCGGCCGGCCTCAATGTGCTCGTCGCGGGCGGCACCCAAGCCGGCAAGACGACGATGCTCAACGCGTTGTGTGCCGCTATCCCGGCCCGCGAGCGCGTCGTCACGGTCGAGGAGGTCTTCGAACTGCAGGTGCGGCTTCCCGACGTCGTCGCGATGCAGACCCGTCAGGCGAACCTGGAGGGCACTGGCCAGATTCCCTTGCGTCGGTTGGTCAAGGAGGCGCTACGGATGCGGCCGTCGCGCCTGATCGTCGGCGAGGTGCGCGAGGCCGAGTGCCTCGACCTCTTGATCGCGTTGAACAGCGGCTTGCCGGGCATGTGCACGCTGCACGCGAATTCCGCTCGCGAGGCGTTGGTCAAGGCGTGCACGCTGCCGTTACTGGCCGGCGAGAACGTCACCGCGGGCTTCGTCGTACCGACGGTCGCGGCGTCAGTTGACCTCGTTGTGCACCTTGCCCTCGACGTGTCCGGCCAGCGCCGGGTGCGCGAGATCGTCGGCGTCACCGGCCGGGTCGAAGGCGACCTGATCGAGACGAGCGAGATCTTCACCACCCGTCGCCGGCGGTTGGAGCGTGGCGAGGGGTATCCGCCGCATCCTGAGCGCTACGAGGCCGCGGGCATCGAGCTGATCGACGCACTCGGTCATCGCGCCGATGTCGTGGCGTGGCAGGCGTGACGTGGGCGCG
>JAODNL010000191.1 GCA_025465405.1 Pseudonocardiales bacterium
GGCCGGTCCAGCCCGAGGCGGGTGCGCACCGCCTGCTTCGACGCGTCTGACGCACCCGGACCGGCGAGCAGCGCGACCGGGTCGCCAGGAATGATCTTGACGGTTGCGAAGACGATCACCGAAACGCCGACGAGCACCGGCACGACGAACATCAGCCGACGGGCGAGGAACCGGATCATTCGGCGTCCGCCACGGTGTCACGGTCCGCGGTGTCACGGTCCGCGGTGTCACGGTCCGGGCGTCGGGCATACGACGACATGGCGAGGCGATCGGCGCGATGACGCAGGATGGCGAAGTCGTAGGGACGTCCCGCCGAGTCACGGATGACCTGCTGCATCGCAAGCAACGGCCGCCCGACCGGCACCGACAGCTGCCCGGACAACACGTCGTCGGCCACCATCGCCTCGATCAGCAGGTCCGTCTCGCCGATGTCGAGGCCGGCCTCCGCGAGCAGCGTGTACCAGTGCCCGTGGAAGGGTATGGCCGCGACGCGCTCGGCCTCCGGGTAGCGCAGGTAGTTGGTGTAGACGCCGACGATGCCACCGAGCGCCATGCCGAGGTACTCGATCATCAGACACGGGGCGCCGGGCGCCTCGTCGAGGTGCTCCGCGACCACGCGCGGCATCGGCAACGCCCGCTGCTCCAGCACGTGGGCCGAGAACGACGCCGCGTCGATCTCGGTGATCCCGTGTACTTCGACCAGCCGCCGCTCGTAACGCTGGGCGACCACAAGCGTGCCCGTGCCCTGTACCCGTTCGATGACGCCCTCGCGTCGCAGCAGGTCCAACGCCTCGCGGACGACGCCACGCGTGCTCGCGTAGCCGAGCATGAGGTTTGCCTCACTGGGTAGCACGCCCTCGGCAAATGCGCCGCGCAGGATGTCGGCCCGCAGCAGATCACGCAGCCACCGCACGGGATGGCGCCGGCGCTCGGTGAGCGAGAAAGAGGCCGTGGTCATGAGCGACATCCTGTGGCCGCCGTCGTTTCGCTGTACCCACTTCGCGGTAACGCCGAGGTTTCGCCGATTCCGTCGACTCTCAGACCAGCAATCATGGGCGGCCGGTGGCCATAACGCCGAAAACTCGTGCCGCTACGCGGGCTTGCGCCGGGCGTGCGAGAACATCGCGGTCCGATCTCCGCGGGCCCGAGTCAGTGCAAAGTCGTACGCACAGCCGTCGGGGCCGTAGATGACCTGCTCGCCGAGCATGACCGGTGAACCGACCGGGATGTCGAGCAGCGTGGCGTCCTGCGCATCCGCCACGGACGCCTCCCAGAGAAAGGTCGTCTCGCTGACCGGCACGCCGGCCGCCTCGAGCATTGCGTACCAATCCGTGTGGAAATGCGACGGATGCAACGCCGCGCCCTCCGGCCAGCGCATGTAGTTGGTCGCGACACCCAGCGGCGAGCCGTCGAGCATGGCGACGTAGTCGATGCGCAGGCTTCGATCGCCCGCGGCGGCGTCGAGGCGGCGGGCGGCGATCGTGGGCAGCGGTACCTCACACCAGTCGAGAACGCGCACCCGCATCTGCCCGGACCACATGCTGCCGGGAGCCGGCTCGACGACGCCGTGGTTCTCGGTCAGCCGCACGACGATCTTGCTGTGCAGTGCGATCGTTCCGATGCCTTTGATCCGCTCGATCAGGCCCTCCTCGCGCAGCAGCGCCAGGGCCTCGCGGACAGCCGCTCGGGAGGCGCCGAACTCGTCGATCAGCCGATCCTCGGTGGGCAGCTTGCCGCCGTCGAAGCCGCCGGCATTGACCTGCGAACGCAGCAGATCGCGAATCCGGCGCGCATCAGCTGATCGGCCGCCCACAGCACGGCGGCGGTCGACGGGCATCCGCGCAGTATGTAACCAGCGCGTTCCCGGAACGGGTCGACACTGTCACGGCCACGTTACTGATCATCCACACGGCACTGACGCTCTCTGCCACCGCCCGGTTCCCAGTGGTCGGCGTCCGCGCCGCCGGCAGCCATCAGCGACGTGGTAGTCGTTCGAAACGCATCGCAGCGAACGCCCTACTACTCGACGCCTCACCAACTACCGTAAACCTCGCGCGCCGCTGCTCGTGCTCGCCGTCGGGGGCCACGTCAGGTCAAGAACCGGACGAGGGCGGCCTCCGCGTCGGCGATCAAGCGCACGTCAACGTGTTCCTCGGGCTTGTGCGCGAGGTTCGGATCCCCGGGGCCGAAGTTGACCGCGGGAATTCCGAGCTGGCTGAAGCGCGCGACGTCCGTCCAACCCAGCTTGGCGCGCGGCTCGCCGCCGACCGCGGCCGCGATCTCACGCGGAAGCGGCAGGTCCAGCCCCGGACTGGCCGCCGGCGCCGAGTCCACCACGTCCACGACATACCCGTCGAAGACCTCACGTAGATGGACGTGGGCATCGGCCTCTGAGCGATCAGGCGCGAAACGGTAATTCACCGTCACCAGGCACTCGTCGGGGATGACGTTGCCCGCCACTCCCCCATTGATGGCCACCGCGTTCAATCCCTCGCGATAGGTGAGCCCGGCGACGTCGACCACCCGCGGCTCATACGTGGCCAGCCTTGTCAGGACCGGAGCCGCTGCGTGGATCGCGTTCACGCCGAGCCATGATCGCGCGCTGTGTGCTCGCACCCCACTCGTGCGCACGACCGCACGCACCGTGCCCTGACAGCCACCTTCGATCACGCCGCCGGTCGGTTCCAGGAGCACGGCAAAGTCCCCCCGCACCGCGCTCGGACGCTCGCGGGCAATGCGGCCGAGACCGTTGCGCGAGGACTCGACCTCCTCGCAGTCGTAGAACACCCAGGTGAGATCGACCCGCGGTGCGAGCGACGCGGTCGCGACGAGGTGCGCGATCCGCAGCATGACCGCGACCCCCGACTTCATGTCCGCGCTGCCGCATCCGTACAGCAGGTCGCCGTCCAGGCGTGCGGGCACGTTGTCCTTGATCGGCACGGTGTCGAGATGGCCGGCGAGGACGATGCGTTGCGGGCGACCCGAATCGGTTCGGGCCAGGACGACATTTCCTTCCCGTTCGACGCCCAGCGTCGGGTAGGCCCGCAACGCGGCCTCGACGACGTCGGCGAGTTCCTTCTCCTCACCCGAGACGGACTCGATGTCCACCAGTGCAGCCGTGAGCGCGCCGCCGTCGATAGCAAGATCTAGCACGAAGCGAGATTACGCGGCCCGCGGCGCGGGAGTGACGAGCCGCGGGTCAGACGGCCGCGAGCTCACCCTCGTGCTTGGGCGTGGCATCGCGCGACGGGCGGACCAGGACGAGGACGAGCAGGCCGGCCACGACGCCGACGCCGCCCGCAACCGCCAGCGTGCTCTGCACGCCCGACACCGCCGCGGCGTGCACCGCCGACTCGGCCGCCGCTCGCGCGCGCAGGGGCACCTGTTGCAGCAACAGCGAGGACTGGCCGCCGGCGACCGCTCTCGCGGTCGATGCGGCGGACGGCACCCCGTGGTCGGCGAGCACGGCCTGCGCGCGAGCGGTGAAGACGCTGCCGAGCGCCGCGATCCCGAATGCGAACCCGAGCTGGCGAGCGGTGTTGACCGCGCCGGCCGCCATCCCGCCACGCTGCGGTGGCACCGCGGACATTGCCGCCGAACCGAGGGTGGGCGTCGCGAGACCGACGCCGACGCCGATCGCCAGGTACCCGGGGACAAGAGCTGTCCAGGTGGCACTCCCGTGCGTGAGCAACGCGTCGAGCAGGCTTCCGGAACCGATGAACAGCAGGCCGATGCCGATGATGCGACCGGAGTTCTCACCGTGCAGGAAGCGCCCGATTGCCGCGGAGACGGTGAACGCCATCGCCGACATCGGCAGGCCGACCAGACCGGATTGGATCGGGCTCATGCCGAGCACGGACTGCAGCCAGATCGACGTGTACGTGAACGCGGCAAACGCCGCGAACGTCAGGAGCACGCCGGCGATCAGCACGCCGACGAAGGAGCGGTGGTGCAGCAACTCGAGGTCGAGCATCGCATATGGCGTGCGCCGCTCGACGAGCACGAAGACGATCGTGAGCACAGCGGATGCGCCGATCATGAACCAGGTGACCGCATTCGACCAGCCGTCCTCGTTGGCGCGGATGAGCGCGTACGTGGCCGCGGCTGCCGCGCCGGTGAACGTCACCATGCCCCAGATGTCGACCCGGCTGTGCCGTGGCTCGTGCACGTCCTTCAGCGATCGGACGCACAGCACGATCGCGATCACGCTGACGGGCAGATTGACGAAGAAGATCCACCGCCAGGAAATGCCTTCGGTGAGCACGCCGCCGATGATCGGACCGATGGCAGCCGAGGCACCGGCCACGGCACCCCACATGCCGTAGGCCGCACCGCGATCGCGTCCCGTGTAGTTGCTGTTGAGCAGGGCGAAGGTCGTGGCGAACATGGCCGCCGCACCCACACCTTGGACGGCCCGCGCCGCCACGAGGACGTCGGCGTTGGGCGAGATGCCGCAGACGAAGGACGAGACGGCGAACAGTGCCAGGCCGGCGATGTAGGCCTGCCGGTGCCCGACCAGATCGGCGATCGAGCCGGTACCCAGGACGAGCGCGGCCAGCGTCAAGGCGTACGCGTCGACCACCCATTGCAGCGACCCGAACGACGCGTGCAGATCGGTCACCATCTTCGGCAGCGCGACGTTCACGATCGTGACGTCGATCAGGAGCATGAACGTCCCGAGGCAGACCGTCAGCAGAGGCAGCCACTTGCGCATCGTCGTAGTCCCTATCGTGCGGTTAGCGAGGTAAGTGCGTGTACCGGAGAGTGTGCGACGAGGTACTGACACACGTCGTCCCGTTTGTGGACAGGCGTAGCTTTCCTCCAATGAGACAGGCGCCGCTGTCAGAATCCGCCGTCTTGGCGGGCATGGACAGGCAATTGGTCCGCGCGCTGCAGCTCGAACCGCGCGCCAGCTTCAGCCGCTTGGCCGAGGCCCTCGACGTGTCGGAGCAGACGATCGCACGCCGGTACTACCGGCTGCGCCGGGACGGGTTGCTTCGGGTCGTCGGCGCCGTGGACCCGCGTGCCCTCGGTGAGACCGATTGGATGGTCCGGCTGCGATGCCGTCCGGACGGCGCGGTCCCGGTGGCCGAAGCGCTGGCCCGCAGGGACGACGTCTCGTGGGTGACGATCAACGCGGGCGGCTCCGAGGTGCTGTTCGCCCTGCGATCGCGCAGCGAGGCCGATCGAGAGGACCTGCTCGTTCAGCGCCTGCCGAAGTCGACGCCGGTGCTCGACATCGCTGCCGCGGTGATCCTGCACCGCTACATCGGCGCGGACGCCGCGGATTGGCAGGGTCTGCGCGACACGCTCACACCTGTCCAGGTGAGCCGGCTGACGGCGACGCCGCGGGTGCCGGTGAGCCGGTCGGCTGCCCTCGAACCGGGCGACCACGCTCTGCTCGACCTCCTCGCGCGCGATGGCCGGACCAGCTACACGGTTCTCGCGCGAGCGACGGGTATGACGGTGGGCCGCGTGATGCGGCGCGTTGATGCGCTCCAAGCCAGTGGCGTCGTCTACTTCGACCTCGACATCGCGTTCGCGGCGATGGGGCCGGTCACGACGGCAGCCCTGTGGCTGAAGGCGTCACCCACGCGACTGGAGGCGGTCGGGCGCGCGATTGCCGAGCACGACGAGGTTCAGTTCGCGGCTGCAATCACCGGCGATGACAACCTTGTCGCGTCAGTGGCATCCGACAGCCTGGAGGGGCTGTACTCATATCTGATCACGAAGATCGCGGCGATCGACGGGATCAACAGCTACGAGCTCTCCCCCGTGTTGCGACGCGTGAAGCAGGCCGGCGCCATCACCGTCGGGGACCGACTGGCCGAGCCACCACCCGTATCCGGAGTCCAGCGCTACCGCCAGACCCGCACGTAGTCGATCGAGAGCGCGGGCGGGAACGCCTCAACGGGTCGGACACGAGGTTGGGGCCATGTTGCCGAGCGCGAGTTCCAGGGACATGGAGAAGGGGCTGGTCGAACAAGATCCCCCGCGGTTTACGGTCGTCAGGCCTGTCGTGCGTGTCGTGCGTGTGGGACACCTCGGCTGACCACGACGTGCCAGTCGGCGCGGCCATCTCGTCGCTCGTCGAGTTCGGTGAGTGGATCGGCCGGAAACAGATCCAGATCACGCAGTCGTGCCGGTCTGCCGTTCGCACCGAGCGGAGCAAGATTGCTGTTGATGAGGGCATGGACGAGCGATCGCGCGCTGAGCCACAGCACCGCGGCCAGCGGAAGCTCGACGAAAGCGGCGGAGACGACGCTGAGCCACCAGCCGCTCGTGCCCCAAGACAGCACGACGTCGAACCACGCGTCGCAGATGAACAGCGTGCCGGTGATCAAGGCCGCCGGTATCGCGATCTGCCGCGAGCGGTAGATCGCCCACAGCGTGACGAGCAGCGCGGCGAGTTCGCCGACGTCGAACCCGATCCACACCAGGCGCCACTCTCGCGTCGATGCGCTGCTCGGCAGGCTCAGGCCGAGTACGACGATCCAGCCGACCAGGCCCAGGACGACGGCGGCGAGCACCCACGCAAGTCCTTTGACGCCTCGCCGGCTCGCCGGCAATCCCGTGACAAGATGCGGCTTCCGCAGGTGCGCTGAGCTCGGCCGGCGCCGCGCGGGCAGCGTGACGAAGGTCATGTCACGGCCGATGTCGGAACGCGGCTGGGTCCTGGCCCCAGTCCGAGTTGGTGATGCGCCGCGCCCATGCACAGCCTGGTGACGACGGTCATTCCGGCGTTCTCGGCGAGATGCACCGCTTCGGCACCATCGGTTCCGGGCTGGAACCACAGGACCGGCGCTCCGATCGCGATCGCATCGCGGGCGATCGCCTCGGCTTCGGCCGGCGGCCGGAACACGTCGACGACGTCGACCGGCACGTCGATGTCCTGCAGAGACCGATACACGTGCTCGCCGAACATGACGCCGCCCCGCGGGTTGACCGGCAGGATGCGATAACCCTGCGAACTGAGGTAGGCGGGGATCGCGTGGGCCGCCTTCGCCGGGTCGGCCGACGCACCGACAACCGCGATGGTCTTCGTGTCCTGGTAGATCGCCTTGAGTTCGACGGCAGGCAGCACCGGCTTGGTCGGCATCGGATCAGCGCTCCTGGGCACGACCGGCGCTCACAAGCCGACGGCTGGACTGAGTACGGCTGCCTGGTCGTGCTGGAGCCACGACGTGGCCAGCCGCGTCGCCTCGTCGATGAGGCGCACTGATCCGGGGAAGTCGAACGGGCTCACTGCACTCGTCGGCGGTGCCGGAAGCAGGTGGACGGTGGCGCGGCGGGCGGCGGCTATCTTGTCCGCGCCGACGTGGCCGAGCAACTGGCCGACGGAGCGCAGTCCCACTGCGGCTGCCGATCGCGGACGGGCGGCCGCGAGGTCCGTGCCATAGCTGGGCAGCACGTAGATGGTCGTCGCGCCCAGCGCCTCTGCCTGCGCCACCGGCGTGTCGGCCGCGACGCCTCCGTCGATGAGGGTTCGTCCCGACGATTCGATCGGTGGGAACAGGCCAGGTATCGCGGTGCTTGCCAATAGCGCAGGTGCGACGTCGCCTCGAGAAAGCACGACCGGTTCACCGGTCCGTAGATCCGTGGCCAAGACATGGACGGGTAGCTGGGCGTCTTCGAGCCGGCCGATGCCCGCGAACCGGTAGATCAGCTTCCGCAGCCCGCGGTTGGACACCAGGTGATCACGGCGTCCGACCGCGCCGAGCAGCAATCCGGAAAGCCCGAGCGGGAAGATGTCGCGGCGGCGCACGTCGCGCCATGCGGTCGCCAGGCGGTCAACGCCGTGCTGAGTCGGGTCGGCCGCGAAGGCAACCGCGTTCAACGCCCCCGCCGACGCGCCCACGAGCAGGTCCGGTTCGATACCCGCGTCCGTCAGCGCCTGGAGCATGCCCACCTGCACCGCGGCGTGCGCGGCTCCCCCGGACAGGACGAACGCGGTCCGTCCTCGGGGCGCCGCCGCCGGCCGTGCCATCACCGGATGTGGGCTAGGCATGAGTGTGCAACCTCGGCACGGGGGCGAGGCGGCGGATGCGATGCTCGGCGCCCTGCTGGCAGGTGACCGCCGTGTGCAGTCCTGGCACGGCCGCGACCCAGAGGCCCTGCAGCCGCGACGGGCGCACCACGATTCGACGCGGCGGGGCTCCGCGCTGCCCACGACGCCGGGTGAAGGTGACGACTGGCTCGTCGTCGCTGGCGGTCGCGTGTCCGATTGCCAGCGCCCACCACTGGGGCGTGCCGTCCGCCCGGTACCCCCGGCCGCGCCACGCTCCGTCGACCGAGAGCATCGGCAGGCTCGTGCTCGTGATGAGTCCGACCAGGTCGCCGCCGTCATCGTTCACCTCGATGACCGTGCGGCCGTTTCGTTGCACCCGTCGATGCAGGCTCCACGCTGAGAGCGGAAGCGCTGCGCCGTCCGGGCTCTGCGCCTCGTCGAGCAGGATCGTGGTCACGAATACCCCCAGCTGATGTCTCTGACGATTATCTGTAATACAGACGATCTGCGTCAACCGTGATCTGTCTCATGGACTATCAGCGGTGAAAATCGTTGTACGATGCGCGCGTGACTCCGACCAGATCCGCGGCTGTGGTCCACGAGCCGCCCGCACTGTTGAAAGACGATCTCGGCTGGCTTTGTGCCCAGACCTTGACCGCCTACATGCGCGCGGCCGAGCCGGCGGTTGAGGACCTGCCGTGTGGGATGCGCGGCTACCTGGTCCTCGCGGCCGCCGAGTCGGCCTGTGCCAACAATCAGCTCGAGGTCGCACGCCGCCTCGGTGTCGACCGCAGCGTGATGGTGGGGCTGCTCGACAACCTTGAGCGGGCCGGACTGGTGGCCCGCCAGCCGAACCCCACCGACCGCCGCGAGCGCGTCATCGCGATCACGCCAGCCGGGCGGAAGCGGCTCGCCACGATCCAAGGGCAGCTCGAGCACGTCACCGCGCATGTGCTCGCGCCACTGTCCGCCCAGCAGCGCGAAGGCTTTCTCGATGCGCTGCATACGATCGTCGCGCACATCGCCGTCTCTGACCGGCGACCCCTCGTGGACGAATGCGGCTAACCGCCTGAGCCTCGCCCACACCGCCGTCTCGGACCGGCGACCCCTCCTGGACGAACGCGGCTAACCGCCTGAGCCTCGCCCACACCGCCGTCTCGGACCGGCTACCCCTCCTAGACGAACGCGGCTGACTGCCTGAGCCTCGCGCCGCCCGTGATCCCGAATACTGACCTCGACGCTCAACCACTGATCCGAACCGCAGACAACCACAGTCCGAACCGCCCTGTGGTGACGGCGACCCTGATCCGCCCGAGTAGCCGCCCTGACGTGATCATCAAACCTCTCGTGCCGACTATCGACACACCCATCTGTTGATCTTGGCTGGCCGGCCAGCGTTACCGGCCACGCGCGTCCCGACTGCCGTAGTGCGGCGACGAC
>JAODNL010000192.1 GCA_025465405.1 Pseudonocardiales bacterium
TGGTCAGCACGACGCAGCCGACGGCGGCCGCACGGACCGGCGCGCCTGATCAGACCGCCGAACGGGTGCTCGTCACGGCATCCTCCGACACTCTCGGCTTCGGGATCGCGTCGGCGTTCGTGCGCGGCGGCGCTTCTGTCGCCTTCCACGGGACGCGGCCCGATCTCGCCCTCCCTACGGCGGCCGACGGCGCGTCGGTGGGCTACCTCCCCGCCGACCTGACCGACGCCGACGCGGCGGAGCGCCTTGTCCTTTCGGCCGCGTCGGCGTTGGGCGGACCGATCACCGTGCTGATCAATAACTTGGGACCATGGGACAGCACACCGCTGTCCGAACTCTCGGCGCACGCGTGGGAGACCGGGCTCCAGGTAAACCTCGGAGCCGCGCTACGCCTGTCCCAGCTCGTCGCGCCGGGAATGCGCGAGGCCGGGTGTGGACGGATCGTGAACATCTCAGCGGGTTCCGCCTACACGCGTGACCACGGGCTGTACGGCTTCGCCAAGTCCGCGCTCGGCGTCATGACCGAGACACTCGCGTACGAACTCGCTCCCGAGATCACCGTCAACGCGATCGCGCCCGGTCAGATCGAGGAAAGCGTCGAGGTCATGAACTCGATCGACCCCGCCGCCGCCCCCGCCATGCTGCGCCGAACCCCCGCCGGGCGCTTCGTCACGCGGGCAGACGTGGCACAGGCCGTCGTCGCACTGTGCGGACCTGCCTTCGACCTGCTCACCGGCGCCGTCATCCCGCTCGACGGCGGCTACCGGATTCCCCGGAACTGAGGACGGGCCGCCATGAACGCGATCGAGCTGTTGAACAAAAACACCCTGCCCGACGGGATCGCCGGCGAGGAGGACGTCGTTGTCGCCGGCAACGCCGACGTCGTGGCGCGGCTGCCCGTCCCGATCAATGCCTTTTACGCGGCTTATCTCGGCGGCGATCTCGAGGGAATGATCACGACGCTCCATCCCGCGGTGACCGTGCGCTTCCCGTCCTATCGCCCGCTCGTCGGCATCGATCAGGCGCGAGAGTTCTTCGAATTCCAGAGCACTGTCTTCGACCAGATGGATTTCCAACTTGTCGACGCGTTCTCGCACGGGCTGATGACGGTGGTGATCTGGCGCGAGACAGGCACGACCGCGAGCGGCGAACCCTGGCGGTGCCACGGCGTTGACACGCTGATCGGTGACGGCCAACGGATCATCGCCGTCCAGGTCGGGGGGTCGAGCTGGCCGCTTCGCGAACTGCTTCCCCGCTTCGTACCGGGCCACAGGGCGTCGACTCTCGCAGGAGGTATCGCATGACCGCGATCGGTTTCGTCCTCGGCAGCACGTTGCCGCCGGTGCTGCTACCAGAGGTCTCCGGCGCGATCGAGGCAGCCGGCTTCCACAGCGTCTGGATGAGCGAGGACTACTTCATGACCGGCGGGGTGTCGGGCGCCAGCATCGTGCTCGGTGCCACCAAGACCGTCAAGGTCGGCATCGGCCTTCTGCCGATCTACGTGCGCCATCCTGCCCTCAGCGCCATGGAGGCAGGCACGATCGCCGGGGCGTTCCCGGAGCGGTTCCGGCTCGGCTTCGGAACCGGCGTGAAAGCGTGGCTCGATCAGATGGGCGTCGCCCATTCGGCGCCGCTGTCGTCCATGAGGGACACCGTCGACTCGGTGCGTTCGCTGCTCGCCGGCGACACGCTCGATGTGTCGAATCGCTTCACCTTCGACTCGGTGCGCCTGAGCTATCCCCCGGCAACGGTCCCGCCCATCTACATCGGCGCGACCGGCCCGAAGATGACAGCCCTTGCTGGGGAGATCGCCGACGGCGTGCTGATGTCGGTGCTGTGCAGTCCCGCGTTCGTGCGCCGGTCCCGCGACATGATCGACCGGGCCGCCGGCGCGGACGCGCCGCGCCGGACGATCTCGGCCTTCGCCATCTTCTCCCTGGCCGAGACGACCGAGCTGGCTCGGCAGGCCGCCCGTCCGGTCATCGCCGAGTACCTGTCGCTGGGTGCCAACGAGTTGACCGACGAGGCAGGCATCAGCGACCAGGTCACGGCGATCCTGACCGACGGCGGTCGCGACCGACTGGAGAAGGAGATGCCGGACGACTGGATCGACTTGATCAGCATCAGCGGCGACGCCCCGACGTGTGTCCGTGCCATTGCCGCGCTCGGGGATGCGGGCGCGGACGAGGTCGCGCTCATGCCGGTGGACAGCACGAACCTCGTCCAGCAGATCGAGCACGCCGGGGCAGCCCTCGGGCTGTCGAAGACCTGACCCGAACCACTGACAACTCGAGGTGAAACGAACCATGAAACCCAGTGTGTTGAGATCCGCCGTCGCGGCGGGGGCGGGCCTGCTCCTGCTGAGCGCCTGCACGTCGCCGAAGTCCTCCGGCTCCAGCTCGTCCAAGAGCGGCGGCGGCGCCAACGTCGTCGTCGGCTACGGAGATGTCGACAACCTCGATCCGGTCCAGTTCAAAGCCAACACCGGATACACAGTCCTCGGAAATGTATACGGAACTCTGTTCACCGAGAACTACACGAACAAGAGCGGCACGCTGGTCGGTAACAACACCTACTCCCTCTCGCTCGCGAAGTCGGTCTCCTACAACGCTTCCGGGACGCTGCTCACGATCGAGCTCAAGCCGGGCCTGAAGTTCGAGGACGGCTCACCACTCACCGCAGACGACGTGGCGTA
>JAODNL010000442.1 GCA_025465405.1 Pseudonocardiales bacterium
CCCGGTCGCAGTCGCGCCGGCGCCCGTGTCGCCGCCCGTGTCACCGTCCGTGTCGCCGCCGATCGCAGGCGCGTCCGCGGTGAGCCAGCCGCGCGTCGACGGCTCCGCCGGACCTCTGCTTCAGCCGACGAGCTCGACGGCGTCGGTACCGTTGTCGCCTTCCTCTCCAGGGACGACGGCTGCGTTTGCGTCCCCGTCCGCGGCTGTGTCGGCTGGGACGACGCCGATGATCACGATGACCGCAGCCGCGACCGCACCCGTGCCGTCCGAGCCGGTCGCGGCGACCAACGACCCGGAACCGCCCGCACACGGCCACTCCGACGCGGTCACCGCGCCGGCCTTGCCGCCTACGCCACCGACACCGCTCGCCCCACCAGCGTCGGCGGTACTGGCGGCGCCGCCGACCGCGGTCCCACCACCCCCGCTCGACGGGCCCACGGCGGTAGCGGTCGCGCCGCGTCCCGTCCCTGAGGCGCAGCCACCACTCGCCGCATCGCTCGCCCGGCTTCGGTCGCGCGACGGCACGCACGAACTGCGCGTCCAGCTGCATCCAGCCGAGCTCGGCGCGGTCAACGTCAGCGCCACCATCCGCAACGGGGCATTGACCGTGACGGTTGCCTGCGCCGACCAGCGCGCACAGGCCGCCGTCACCGCGGCATTGCCCAACCTGCACCACGACCTGCAGAACGCCGGCTTCACCGGCGTCGACGTGTCAGTGGGCAATCCGCCGCCGGAGCAACGCGAATCGCCAGGCCAGACCCCGCAGGCGCCGCCGGACCCGAGACACCAGCACGGCGACATCGGCCAGCGCGATACCGCCGAGCGCCGCCACGCCCCGTCCGACGCCGGTCTCGACCGGTGGCTATGAGTCCGGTGGCTATGAGTAGAGAGTCGAGGAGACAATGACCAACCCGCTGAACGGTGTCCTGCCCGTCGACCCCACGATGGCGGCTGCTCAGGCCGCCGCGGCCAAGCAGAGCAACAAGAGCCTGCTCGATCCGCAAGCGTTCCTGCAGCTGCTCGTCGCCCAGCTGCAGTACCAGGACCCGAGCAACCCGGTCGACACGTCATCGTTCATGAACCAGACCGCGACGCTCAGCCAGGTGCAGACGATGAACGCGATGTCCTCGACGCTCACGGCACTCGTCAGCGATCAGCAGGCACAGGCCGCCACTGCCCTGATCGGAAAGAACATCACGTACGTCGCAGCGTCCGGCAAGCAGGTGACCGGCCTGGTCACCGCGGCATCGCTCGGCGCAGCCGGCGCGACCCTGCACGTCGGCGACACCGACGTCCCGCTGTCCGGCGTCCTGGAGGTGACGGCGCCCCCCTCATGACCGATCGTCCGCTCCACTAGGTAGAAATCCTTCCCCCAAAGGAGAAACGCATGTTGCGGTCCCTCTTCACCGCCATCTCCGGCCTCGGCGCTCACCAGCAGATGCTCGACGTCACGGCCAACAACATCGCCAACGTCAACACCACCGGCTTCAAGGGCAGCTCGACCGTCTTCGAGGACACCCTGAGCCAGACCCTGTCCGGCGGCGGTGGTGCGACAGCGACCTCCGGCGGCACCGACCCGATCCAGGTCGGCCTCGGCGTCAAGCTCGCCGGCACCGCCATCAACTTCACGCAGGGCTCCAGCCAGGCCACCGGCGTCACCAGCAACATGCTGATCAACGGCGACGGCTTCTTCGTCGTCAACAAGAACGGCCAGCAGCTCTACACCCGAGGCGGCGCGTTCACCCTCGATGCGGCCGGACATCTGGTGCTGCCCGACGGCGCGATGGCCGAGGATCCGACCGGTGCCCTCGTCAATCTCGCCGCCCTGACCAGCGGCAGCTACGTTTCGTGGAGCATCGACGGCAGCGGCAACGTCAACGCCGTGAACAGCGCCGGCGTGACGACCAACCTGGGCCAGGTGGGGCTCGCGACCTTTGCCAACCCGAACGGCCTGCAGAAGGTCGGTGACACCTCGTTCCAGGCCTCGCCGAACTCCGGCACCGCGCAGATCGGTGCGGCGAACACCGGCTCGCGGGGCAGCATCACGTCCGGCTACGTCGAGATGTCGAACGTAGACCTGTCCCAGGAGCTGACGAACCTGATCATCTCCGAACGCGGCTTCCAGGCGAACTCCAAGGTGATCACCACCTCGGACGAGGTGCTGCAGACCCTGGTCAACCTGAAGTAACCCTTCGTTGATCAAGGCGTCCGAGTGGCTGCCAGGACGACCACTCGGACGTCTTGATCACGGGGAGGCCGAGCGTTCAAGACGGTCGAGCGACTGCCGATAGGAAGATCGAGGGGCCACGGACGGCCCCAGACGCACTATCCAAGGACGGATACCGTGTTGCAGCTGACCAGGCTCGGCGGACCGGTCTTCGCGCTCAATCCAGATCTGATCGAGCGCGCCGAGGCCACGCCCGACACTGTCGTGACGCTCGTCAATGGCAGCAAGTACGTCATCCGCGAGTCACTGGAAGAAATCACCGCGCTGATCCGCGCCTACCGCGCCGACATCATCGCCGCCGCTCAGCTCACGGCCGAGGCCAGGCCGCATGCCCACAAGGAGTCGATGGGGACCGTCGTCGCGCTCCGCCCGGGGGAGAGCTGATGGACCCGTCCACAATCATCGGAGCCGGGCTCGCCCTCGCCGCGATCTTCGGATCGGTCATCATGGAGGGCGGCAACCTCGGCTCGATGTTCCTTATCCCGCCGATGATTCTGGTCTTCGGCGGCACGATCGGCGCGGCGATGGCCGGGACGCTGATGCGCGACGCCAAGCGGTTGCCCAGGTCGCTGATGAAGGCGATCACGGCCAAGGTCTCGACGCCGCACGACAACGTCGACACGATCGTGCGACTGGCCGAACGCGCCCGCCGCGAGGGTCTGCTCTCGCTCGAGAGCGAGATCGCTGCCGTCGACGACCCGTTCCTGAAGCGGGCCCTCGAGATGGCCGTGGACGGAACGGACTCTGACGAGGTGGCAGAGATCCTGGGCGCGGAGGTCGACGCGAAACGCTCGGCCGACGCGGCGGAAGCGAAGCTGTTCCACGACATGGGCGGCTACTCGCCGACGATCGGCATCATCGGCACCGTCCTCGGCCTCATCCATGTGCTGGGTAGCCTCACCGACCCCTCCTCGCTCGGCGCGAAGATCGCGTCTGCCTTCGTCGCGACGCTGTGGGGTGTCATGGCCGCGAACATCTTCTGGTTTCCGCTGGCCAACCGGCTCAAGCGGGTCAGCGACACCGAGTGCGAGCAGATGGAGCTCGCGATCGAGGGCGTGCTCGCGATCCAGGCCGGCTCCAACCCGCGGTTGATCGCGCAGAAGCTGCAGAGCATGCTGCCCGCCCTCGAGCCTCCTGCGAAGGAAGTGGCCTGATGCCGCCACGTCCCACTCGGATGTCCGGCCATCCGTCGTCGGCCGGCACGTCGGGCAAAACGAGCAGCGCCCGGCGCCGGCGAGCACGCAGTCCGCACGGCGGAGGTCACGAAGGTTCGGAACGCTGGCTGGTCACCTATGCCGACATGCTCACGCTGCTGCTCGTGCTGTTCATCGTGTTGTTCTCCATCTCTGTCGTGAACACGTCCAAGTTCATCTCGCTGCGGGCATCACTCGCGTCGGCTTTCGGCAGCGGGCAGAAGAGCATCCTCAACGGCGGCAACGCGCTGAACGACAACGCAACCGAAGGCCAGGGACAGCAGCTCGTCATGCCGGGCGTGCCGATCAACCCGGCGGTCGGCAAGGGCCACACGGCCGCGGCCGCCGTTCCGGCCGACTACTCGACCCAGGTCGCGACTGAGGTCGACGACATCAAGAAGAACAAGAACGCGATCAACTCCGCGCTGGATCGCGGCGGCATGAGC
>JAODNL010000490.1 GCA_025465405.1 Pseudonocardiales bacterium
CCAGGATGCGGCGCCGCCGCACTCGACGAACCGGCGGCCAATGAGATCAGCCCGAGCCCACCGACCGCGCAGACCACCGTGGCCAGCGAGCTTGCCGACGGGAGCTGCCGTCCCGCGATCGCACTCGCCACGGTCAACGCGACCGGCGCGACGGCCAGGCTGATCAGCGTGGACACACTCACGCCGACGTTCTCGACGCCGACGAAGTACAGCGCTTGGTACAGGCCGAGACCGGCGCCGGAGAGGACGAGCGACCAGCGATGGCGCCGTAACGCCTCGCGCAGGCGCCGCACGCCCGAGCTGCGAAACAGCAGCCCGAGCACGACGGCCGCGATCGCCAGCCGGTAGCAGCCGATCGGTATCGCGGCGAGACCGGTCCGATCGTGGATGATGCGGACGGCTACGCCGGTCGTGCCCCAGAGCAGCGCCCCGCCGCTGACGGCGAACAGTCCGGCACGCGAACGAAGATGGGTTGAGACAGTCACTACCTGCGCTCCTGAATCGATCCGACGGGCGGCGGCGGAGCGCGGCCGCACGAACGCCCGGCGGCCGCGCGGCCACCGGGGCGTCAGGCTCGACGCGCCCCGGTCAGGCGCGCGGCGGCGGAAGGATGGCGCAGCAGTTGGTCACGGGCGGAGCGTAACTGAGGCGTCGGCAGCGGCGCGAGCGAGTACTAGCCGTTACTGCAAGGATGGCAACCATCCCACCGCGCTCCACGCAAGCACTCGTGCCGAGAGGAAGCCCGCCATGTCAGACGGACGCCCCGACACCGCACCGACACCGACACCGACCGCGACAACGCCAAACGTCCCGCCCGAACTCGCAGTGCCGCGGCAGGCACCGGATCGCAACCTCGCCCTGGAGGTGGTCCGGGTCACGGAGGCCGCCGCCATGGCCGCCGGCAGGTGGGTGGGGCGCGGGAACAAGAACGGCGGTGACGGCGCCGCCGTCGACGCGATGCGCGCACTGATCGGCACCGTCTCCATGCGTGGCATCGTCGTCATCGGCGAGGGCGAGAAGGACGAAGCCCCGATGCTGTTCAACGGCGAGGAGGTCGGCGACGGCACCGGCGCGCTCTGCGACGTCGCCGTCGACCCGATCGATGGCACCACGCTCATGGCAAAGGGCATGCCGAACGCGATCGCGGTGATCGCGGTTGCCGAACGGGGCAGCATGTTCGACCCGTCGGCCGTGTTCTACATGGAGAAGATCGCCGCCGGCCCCGAGTGCGCCGACGTCATCGATATCAACGCCTCGACCGCCGAGAACATCCGTCGCGTCGCCAAAGCCAAGCGCGGGCATCCCGAGGACGTGACCGTCTGCATCCTGGACCGCCCCCGCCATCAGCAGCTCGTCCGCGAGGTGCGCGACGCGGGCGCCCGGATCCGGTTCATCAGCGATGGCGATGTCGCGGGCGCGATCTCCGCTGCGCGTCCGGGCACCGGTGTCGACCTGCTGCTCGGTATCGGCGGCACGCCAGAGGGCATCATCGCCGCGGCCGCCCTGCGCTGCATGGGCGGCGCGATGCAGGCCAAGCTGTGGCCGCGCGACGACGACGAGCGGCAGAAGGCGATCGACGCCGGCCACGACCTCGATCTGGTGCTGACCACCGCCGACCTGGTTCGCGGCGACGACATCTTCTTCTGCGCCACCGGCATCACCGACGGCGACCTGCTGCGGGGGGTCCGCTACTACGCCGATTCCGTGCAGACGGAGTCGATCGTGATGCGGTCCAAGTCCGGAACCATTCGCCTAGTCGATTCTTTGCACCAGCTGGGCAAACTGCGGGCATACTCCGCAGTGGACTTCGACCGCCACTGACCTCCCCGGAAAGGCAGCACCATGCTCGTAGTCACCACCAACGAAATCCCCGGCTGGCAGATCCAGCGGGTCTGCGGGGAGGTTTTCGGCCTCACCGTCCGGTCGCGGAACATGTTCTCCCAGATGGGCGCCGGCCTGAAGTCGATGTTCGGCGGCGAACTGCAGGGCATGACCAAGAACCTCACCGACAGCCGCAACGAGGTGATGGGACGCATGCTCGAACACGCTCGGGCGAAGGGCGGCAACGCGGTCATCGGGATGCGCTTCGACACCTCGGAAATGGGCGACGTCTGGACCGAGCTGTGCGCGTACGGCACCGCGGTCGTCGCGATCCCGATGGACGAGGCGGCACAGCAGACCGCGACGGCACTCGGCTACGGCAACCCCGGAGGCTCGCCGGCCACGCCGGAGCCCGTGCAGCAGCCGGCCTACGCCCAGCCCGGCTACGAGCAGCAGCAGCCGCAGTACCAGCAACCCGGGCCGCAGGGCTACGAGCAGCAGCCCCAGCACCAGCCCGGGCCGCAGCAGGGCTATCCCCAGCCGGGATATCCCCAGCAGTAGAGCTGTCCTTCGACGGCGCGGACGTGGTGCATTCCACGTCCGCGCCGCTGTATCCAGGCACATCGGCGGAGTTCACTAGGCTCTGTGCCGCCAATGCCGTCGAGCCTGGGAGAGCGTTGTGACCGTTGAGCAGGACTATCGCATCGAGAAGGATTCGATGGGCGAGGTCCGCGTCCCCGCCGGCGCGAAGTGGCGGGCCCAGACGCAGCGCGCGGTGGAGAACTTCCCGATCTCCGGTCAACCGATCGATCACGAGCTGATCGCCGGGTTGGCGCTTATCAAGGGGGCCGGCGCCCGCGTCCGTGCCCAGCGTGGCCTGCTCGACCCGGCCAAGGCCGACGCGATCGCCGCCGCCGCTGCCGAGGTCGCGCGCGGCGACTGGGATTCTGAATTCCCGATCGACGTCTTCCAGACCGGCTCCGGCACGTCGTCGAACATGAACGCGAACGAGGTGCTCGCGTCGCTGGCCGCCGATCGGCTCGGGTCGGTGGTGCACCCGAATGACGACGTCAACGACCCGCTGTCCTCGAACGACCAGTTCCCGTCGGCGATCCATGTCGCGGCGACGAAGGCGATCGTCAGCGACCTTGAGCCCGCGCTGGCCCAGCTCGCGGCGACACTCGAAGCCAAGGCGGGCGAGTTCGCGGCGGTCGTGAAGTCCGGACGCACCCACCTCATGGACGCCACGCCGGTCACCCTCGGTCAGGAGTTCGCCGGCTACGCCGCCCAGATGCGCTACGGAATCGAGCGGCTGCGGGCGGTACTGCCGCGCGTCGCCGAACTGCCGCTCGGCGGCACGGCAGTGGGCACCGGCATCAACGCGCCGGCCGGCTTCGCGGGCGACGTCATCAAGCTGATCGCCGCGGAGACGGGACTACCGCTCACAGAGGCACGCGACCATTTCGAGGCGCAGGGCGCGCGCGATGGGCTCGTCGAACTGTCGGGCGCCCTGCGCACGATCGCGGTCGGACTCAACAAGATCAGCAATGACATCCGGTGGATGGGGTCGGGGCCGCGTACCGGGCTCACCGAGCTGTTCCTGCCGGACCTGCAGCCCGGCTCGTCGATCATGCCCGGCAAGGTGAATCCCGTTCTGTGCGAGGCGGTCTGCCAGGTGGTGGCACAGGTCGTGGGTAACGACGCCGCCATCGCATGGGCAGGGGCGGCCGGCAACTTCGAGCTCAACGTGATGCTGCCGGTGATCGCTCGCAACGTGCTCGAGTCGATCCGGTTGATCGCTAACGTCTCCCGCGTCTTCGCCGACCGCTGCGTCTCCGGCCTGCAGGCGAACGTCGAACGCTGCCGCGAATACGCCGAGTCGTCGCCCTCGATCGTCACGCCGCTCAATCACTACGTCGGCTACGACGAGGCCGCCAAGATCGCCAAGCAGGCGCTGGCCGAGCGCAAGACCATTCGCGCGGTCGTGATCGAACGCGGCCACGTCGCGTCCGGGGCGATCACCGAGGAAAAGCTCGACGAGGTGCTCGACGTCCTCTCGATGACGAGACCGGCCAGCTAGCCCGTTCCAGCCAGCTTTTCCCCGTTGGGCGCCGGTTCCAGCCAGCTTTTCCCCGCTGGGCGCCGATTTGGCCGCTCAGATCGGTCACCAGCGGGGAAAGGCATTCAGGCCGAGGCATTCAGGCCGAGGCTCGCAAGCCGTGCTCGGCGCAGCGCGCGGTCCAGCCCGCCGGCGTCACCTGCACCACCATCCGGCGGCGGCATCGGCCGCAGTAGCGGGGCGGTTCCAGTGCCCGCGCCCGATCACAGGACGCATGGTCGCCGATCGCGCGCTGCTCGCCGCACCGATCGCAGAACCGGCCGAGATCTTGATACTCAGCAGGCGTCATGGCGCGCAACACGTATCAAGATCGGCACCAACCTGCCCAGCCGTCATGGCGCGCCAGCACATCAACCTTGCGCTACAGGTTCTTGGCGAGGGCCTTGATGGGCATCTTCAACTGCGCGAGCATCGCCAGGTCCTCGCCGGCCGGGCGGCCCAGGGTCGTCAGGTAGTTGCCGACGATCACCGCGTTCACCCCGCCGCGCACGCCACGTTCGGCCAGATCCCCGAGGGTGATCTCGCGCCCGCCGGCGAAGCGCAGGATCGTGCGCGGCATCACCAGGCGGAACGTGGCGACGGCCCGCAGCGCGTCGACGGACGACATCGCGTCCAGCCACCCGAACGGCGTGCCGGGACGCGGGTTGAGGAAGTTCAGCGGCACCTCGTCCGGATCCAGGGCCGCCAGCTGCGCCGCGAACTCGGCGCGCTGCTCGAGCGTCTCACCCATACCGACGATGCCGCCGCAGCACAGCTCCATGCCGGCCTTGCGGACCATCTCGCAGGTGTTCCAGCGCTCGTCGAACGAGTGGGTCGTGACCACCTCGGGGAAGTACGAGCGGGCTGTCTCCAGGTTGTGGTTGTAGCGGTGCACCCCGATTGCAGCCAGCTCGTCGACCTGGTCCTGGCTGAGCATGCCCAGCGAGCAGGCGACGTTGATCTCCACCTCGGCCTGGATCGCCGCGACGCCGTCGCGTACCTGACGCATCAGCCGCTGGTCCGGCCCCCGTACAGCGGCCACGATGCAGAACTCCGTCGCGCCCGTGGCGGCGGTCTCGCGCGCCGCGCGCACCAGCGACGGGACGTCCAGCCACGCCGAGCGCACCGGCGAGTCGAACACGCCGGACTGCGAGCAGAAGTGGCAGTCCTCCGGGCAGCCACCGGTCTTGAGGGACACGATGCCCTCGACCTCCACCTCGTCGCCGCACCACCGCAGGCGAACCTCGTGCGCCAGGTCGAGCAGCTCGTCGACGCGCTCGTCGGGCAGGCGCAGGCACTCCAGGGCCTGTTGTTCGTCCAGCCCGATGCCCTGCTCCAGCACCTGCGTGCGTGCCGTCTCGAGGATGTCGGCCACTCGTACTCCTATGGTCGGGCTGCGGCCCGGAAGGCCAGCCAGTCGAAGTTGCCGCCGAACTTCGGCGCGAGGGCCGCACGGGCCTGCTGCCTGAAGTCTCTCATCGTCGCCATTCCGGCCGGCAGGACACCGGCCAGCGCACTCTTCGGCGCCATCCACCCGAGATCGACGATGTTGCAGCGCATCGCAAGATCGGGCTGAGCGGGCCAGCTACCGATCAGGATGTCCGGGATCGTGGCCGACTCGTGCAGCGCCCCGACGGTCAGCGCGGTGTGGTTGATCGTCCCGAGACCGGGCGAGGTGACCAGCACGAAATTCGCGCCGAGTTCGAGGCCGAGGTCGTAGATCGTCCAGCCCTTCTTGTCGAAGGGGACGAGCAGCCCGCCGGCGCCCTCGACGATGACGAGGTCGTGCTGGTTATCGAGGTCGGCGATGCGCATGACCGCCTCGCCCTGGTCGAGCTCCGGGAGGCCGCTGACGATCGCCGCGTGGTGCGGCGAGAGCGGATCGGGGTAGCGCCGGAACTCGTGCACATCAGCAACGCCCGAGAGGCGGGTGACCTCAGCCAGGTCCCCCGGTTCACCAGGTGCGACACCGGTCTGCACCGGCTTGACGACGGCAACGCTGCCGGTGGCGCAGGCCGCCAGGGCGGCCGTAGCCACCGTCTTGCCGACATCGGTGCCCGTGCCCGTGACGACGAGCACGGTCATTCGTGGGTCCCGAGCACCGCGGCGAGGACCTCGCCGGCCAGCCTCAGGTCGTCGGCGCTCAGATCGGCCCGGGCGGTCAGCCGCAGGCAGGACCGGCCGGGTGGCACGGACGGTGGCCGGAAGCAGCCGACGCGCA
>JAODNL010000571.1 GCA_025465405.1 Pseudonocardiales bacterium
CAAGGTCACCCAGCCGACGTACGACGTCGAGGAACGCCTCGGCATGGTGTGGATCTTCGTCGGCGACGGCGAGGAGGCTCCGCCCATCGACGACCAGCTCCCCGAGGAACTGCGCGACAACCCGTTCGTGCTGGGCGCCCGGATGCAGCCGCGTGAGGGCAACTGGCGGCTCGCCTGCGAGAACGGCTACGACGAGGGGCACGCGAAGTACCTGCACCGCACGGCGTTGTGGCGGCTGTTCAAGCCGATGCCGGTGTGGAACGAGACACGCATCGTTCCGCGCGGCCGGTGGATCTACCGCGTGCAGGAAAAGCAGTACTGGGAAGCAGAGTTTCCCGGGCTCGGCAAGTGGTCGAACCTCGCGTGGTGGAAGCTGCGCCCGCCGAAGCAGGCCAGCAACATCGGCAACACCAGCAGCCACCGCCAGGTGAACCCGGTGATCGCGGCGCAGCAGTTCCCCGGCTTCGCGTCGGTGTCGATGCCCGGAGTGCTGCGCATCGTGTACCCGACCTTCATCCACTACGAGTTCTACGTCCCGGTCGACGCGGACCGACACCTCTACGTCGGCGTGATGGTCAATTTCGTCAAGGGCGCGAAGCTGCTTCCCTTCTACGCGAAGTACCTCGGTACGATCCGCTGGCTGTTCCACGGTCAGTTCTCCGGCCAGGACAAGTGGATGGTCGAGGTCACCGACGCTCCGCCGGAGCGGCTCTACCGCCCGGACGACTCTCTGCTGCAGTGGCGCAAGCTGGCCCAGACCGTCACCGAGGAGCGCGTCGCTCGACTGCGTGAGGACGGCATCGAGGTGGAGGACGCCGCCAATGGGTGAGGTGGTGCTCGGCGTGGGGGCATCGCACTCCACGTTGATGAACACGCACTGGGACCAGGTCCGCGACGTGGAGGGCGCGGAACGGTTCCGCGACGCGTTGTACGCCGCCCGGGACAAGATCGCGGCCGCACGCCCGGACGTCGCCGTCATCATCGGGTCGAACCACTTCCGCGGTATCTGGCTCGACCTCGTTCCACCGTTCGCACTCGGTGTCGGCGAGGTCATCTCCTCCGGCGAAGCGAAGACGCCGAAGGGTCCTCAGAAGTCCGACCCACTGTTCGCGCAGGCGCTCGCCGACGGCCTCGTCGGGCGCGGCACCGAGGTCGCCATCTCCGCGCGGATGCAGATAGACCACGGCCAGAGCCATGCGATCCAGTACCTGCTCGACGGCATCGACATCCCCGTGGTGCCTCTGATGGTCAACGTCTTCGCCGCCCCGCTGCCACGTCTCGATCGCTGTGCCCAACTCGGCCGCAACCTCACCGCAACGATCCGTGAGCAGGCCGACGACCGTCGAGCGGTGGTGATCGCCTCGGGTGGGCTGTCACACCAGTTGCCGTGGCCGAGCCGTTGGCAGGACCCGCACAGTGAGGACGAGGAGTTCCTCGTGCAGGCCTGGTTGAACGGTCGGGGGGACTGGGAGCGCTATGACGCTCGGCGACGGCAGATCATCACCGCCGCTAGTCCGGTCATCTTCGAGGACTTCGACGCGGAGTTCCTCACGCGTTTCGAACGCGGCGAACTCGAGCACTACCTGCCGTGGACGTCCGAGCAGGTGGAAGCGGCGGCCGGCAACGGCGGCCAGGAACTGCGGACGTGGCTGACCATGGCCGCCGCGGTCGGCTTCGCGCCTGGTCAGCGGCTCGCGTACTCGCCGATGCCCGAGTGGCTCACCGGCATGGGCGTCGCGGTGATCGACCCGGCGGTGACACGTGGCTGACGCCGACACGCTGCTCGACGCGGCCCTGCGCCTCGTCACCGACGACGTGCTGCGCGAGGCGGCGGTGGGCGTCACCTCGATTCCCAGTCCCACCGGGAGGGAAGCGCCGTTGGCGGCCTGGCTCGCCCAGCGCATGCGGCACGCGGGAATCGACGCGCAGGCGCAACACATCGACGCCGACCAGGCGAACGCGGTCGGACGGGTGCGTGGGGACGGCAGCGCCCCCGATCTCATGCTCTACGCACCGATCGACACACTCACCACGGGCGATCCTGCCCTGGACGTCCCGTGGATCGGTGCGGAGCTACGTCCGGACATGCGTTCGGAGCCGATCGTCGACGGCCGCTACGTGCAAGGGCTCGGCGCCAGCAACCCGAAGGGTCACGCTGCCTGCGTCCTGGTCGCAGCGGAGTCACTGGCCCGTGCATCGGCGGACCTCGGCATCGGCCTCGGCGGCGATCTGCTCGTCGGTCTCGGCGCTGGTGGAATGCCGACCAACGCCATCGACTACGGCGACGGGATCGGGCGGCACAACACCGGGCACGGTGTCGGCTGCTCGTTCATGCTGGAGCGCGGCTGGTACGCCGATGCGGCGGTGATAGCGAAGCCCGGTGACTTCGTGGCCTACGACGAGGTCGGGCTGTGCTGGTTCGAGATCACCGTCCCCGGCATCCACACCTACACGGGCAGTAGGCACCGGTTGCCCTACGCGAATCCGATCGTCCTCGCTGCTGACGTGGTCTCGCGCGTCGAGGCCCGGCTCGCGGACTACCCGGCGCGGCACCGCACCGCCACCGCACTGCCGCAGGGCATCATCGGCTCGATCGCCGGCGGCTGGGAGCGGATGCTCGCCGTCACGCCGGCGCTGTGCCGGATCCGACTGGACATCCGCATCCCGCCGGAGCTGCCGCCCATTGCGCTCAAGCACGAACTCGCCGGTTTCGTCCGGGCGCTGTCGGCTGAGCTCGGTATCGAGCTCAGGCTCGACCTGGTCAATGCCATTCCCGGTACCCGCACCGACCCGGGGACGCCCGTCATCGTCGAGACGATCCGCGCGTGGGAGGCGGCGAGCGGACGTCCGCACTCGCCGATCCTCGACAACA